>JALVJU010000669.1 GCA_027034005.1 Marinilabiliaceae bacterium | reverse complement strand
TCGCTGAAGTATGGCGGCAAAGAGTATATTTTTGAAGGGCACGGACCGGAGCTTAATCTTTACAGGGCACCTTTGGACAACGACGGCCGTGTGAGGGGCGACTGGGAGAAGTACGGCCTTGACAGTCTTGTGCTGCAGCTTCAAAACATAAATGCGAAACAGGCTGGTGACAGGGTTGTTGTAGAAACAGAACAGCGGTATGACGGCAAGAACGGAGCTTATGCCATTCAAAATACCTGTTACACCATTTTTGGCAAGGGGGATATCTATGCGGATAATCAGGTGTTCCCGCGCGGAAAAATGCCTACACTTGCGCAGATATCGTTCAAAATGCGGCTTGTGCCGGATGAGGAGCAGATAGAGTGGTTCGGCCGCGGACCGGAAGAGAATTATCCTGACAGGAAAACAGGGGCAGCTGTAGGCCGGTATAAAAGTACTGTTACCGATCAGTACTTTCCGTATGTGAAACCGCAGGCCACAGGCAGCAAACAGGATGTGAGATGGGTAATGTTCAGCGGAAATGGCGATAATGGTTTGCTTTTTGACGGTGATGACCGCCCGTTCTCTTTCTCGGCGTTACATTTCACACAGAATGACCTTGCAAGTGCTAAGCACACAAATGAGCTTATATCCAGAGAGGAAGTTTGCCTGAATATTTATGCACTGGAACGCGGAGTGGGTAATGCCAGTTGCGGCCCTGCCATTTTGAAGAAATATGAGATAGAGCCGCAACCGGTTACTTTTGCTTACAGCATACGTCCGGTGAAAAAGAATGATGCAGACAAGGTGGCAAGGAAGCAGCTTCCGGTTGTTTCAAGGCCTTTGATATCCCGTGACAGGTATGCCATGGTAGAGATCAGAACAGCGGGGAAAGGGGATACTATCTTTTTTACAACTGATGGGTCAGAGCCGGATAAGAACTCTATGCGATATACCATGCCGTTCAGATTTACCGATGAGGGTGTGATAAAGGCAAAAGTGATCAACGGGAACGTGAGCAGTATGACGAGCGTTCTGGAAACTCATAAGCTCAGGATGACAAAGCCGGTTATCGTTCCAAAGGATATCCTTTTTGCCGATTCGGTGAAAGTTACGATAAGCAGTGATATAGATGGTGCGAATATCTACTATACCCTGGATGGCAGTGAACCCGATGAAAGTTCTACAAAGTATTCCGGCCCGGTATGTATAAAAGAGAGTTGTACGCTTAAGGCCGTTGCATACAGGGAAGGATTTTTACCGGGTGAGGTGGTTACTTCGCAATACCAGAAGGAGGATATCGGATCTGCCATACATTACAAATACTATGTTGGCCAGTGGTTTGACCTTCCACGTTTTGTGGATATGAAACCTGATAGAACAGGAGTTGTGAAACATTTCTCTCTTGAAGAGGTTGAGAATAATGGGAATAATTTTGCCCTTCTGATGTTCGCCTCCATTCATGTTGACAAGCCGGGCGAGTACATCTTCTATTCCGGTTCCAACGATGGGTCAAGGTTATACGTGGATAACAAGTTGATAGTTGACAACGGCGGCCAGCATGGATATGAGCTAAAATCGGGTAAGATATACCTTGAGAAAGGAACACATACCGTGATACTTGAGTATTTTCAGGCAGGCGGCGGTCAGGAGCTGAAAGTGTTCTGGAAAGGTCCCGGTTTTGAGAAAAAGGAGCTGGTGGTAGGTGAATAACACAGAGGAGCAGACCTGCCCGACTGTATGGTCAGGCGGGGGCGCAGAAGGGTTAGCCACGGATTACACGGATGAACACTGAGATACGGAGTGAATTGGGGGCGCGACTTAGAGTCGCACTCCCAATTTAGTCTTATGGGGGGGCGAGAAAATCTGAAAACAAGCATCCCTCACCCATTTAGGGGGGGAGGTTAATCCGCCCCATTCGTGGTAATCTTTATCCCATTTTTTGTAACAAAACTTTTGATTTTTCTGAAAACCATTATATTTGAACCGTTAAATCGGAAAATATTATTGCATTTAAGCCGTGTTCTGCCTGTAAAAGAGCAGTAGCGGAGGGAAACAAAAGTATCATGGAAAAATATCCTACCATTGTTGACAAGCTATATGAGCTAAAGTCAACACTCCCCAATGAGATCTTTTTAAGACAACCTTACGGTGATATCTGGAAAGAGTTTACCTATGACGATATAATCACTGATGCCCTGAAGATGGTTTCTGTGTTGAAAACCATGGGGTTGAAGAAAGGTGACCATGTCGGTATCTACTCAAAGAACTGCTATCAGTGGATACGCACCGAGATTGCCATCATGTTGGGTGGTTTTGTAACAGTACCATTTTATGCCAGTTTGACGGGCGATGGCCTGAAAGAGGTTATCACCCTGTCGGACATCAAGCTTTTATTCGTTGGAAAGATAGATAACTGGGATAAGACAAAGACTGGTATTCCCGAAGGCCTTCCTATTATCCGTTTTGCCATTGAAGAGCAAGGCGCCAAAGTAGAGGCAGTAGAGGAGTGGAACGAACTTGTGAAAGATATGGTGCCAGACAACACCAATTTCCGTCCGGAACTTGACGATACATGGGCTATTTTTTACACATCCGGAACGACGGGCACGCCCAAAGGTGCAGTGGTACCCTATGCCGCACCTGCAAATCTGATGGAAGGGCAGGATGCGCCATACAACAGTTTTAACTTTAAGTCGCCGGGAAAAAACACCTTTCTGTCGTATATGCCGATGAATCACATTGCTGAGCAAATCCTGATCGTTGTATGTAGCATCTACAATGAAGGGCAGGTTTCTTTTGTGGAGTCACTTTATACTTTTGCGAAGAACCTTGCAGATGTGCAGCCATCGGTTTTCCTGGCTGTACCGAATATCTGGACAAAGTTTCAGAAAGGTATCATGGCAAAAACCCCGAAGCTTGAAGCCATGCTCAGGATACCCAAGGTGGCAGAACAGGTAAAGAAAAAGATACGGCAGTCGATAGGGTTGGACAACACCAAGCTGATCATCTCTGGTGCTTCAGCGTTGTCGCCTGCTACCGTCGAATGGTTCCAAAAGATCGGTATTTATATCCAGGAAACATACGGCATGACTGAGGCCATGGGAATAGTCATCATTCAGCCGATGGATGACATCAGGATAGGAAAAAGCGGTAAGAGGCTTGAAGAGGGGCAGATTAGGATAGATCCCGTGACGGATGAGATACAGGTTAAGAACAACTGGTTGTTCAAGGAGTATTACAAGGAGCCGGAGCTTACCAAAGCTGTGTTTACTGAGGATGGTTTCTACAAGACCGGTGATACAGGCGAGTTAGACGAGGATGATTATCTTAAAGTTAAAGGCAGGGTAAAAGATACATTTAAGACTGCCAAAGGAAAATTTGTCGTCCCTGTACCGATCGAGAATATGTTTGCCGACAATGAGTTCATAGAGCAGATATGTGTTGTGGGACACAACCTGCCTCAGCCCATTGCTTTGGTGCAGCTTTCGGAGAGGGTGAAAGATATGAGTTTTGAAGATGTGAAAAAGAATCTTCAGAAAACCCTTGAGAAAGTAAACGATAAACTTGATCTGCATGAGAAGATCAACAAGCTGATGATAATGAAAGAGAAGTGGACATTGGAAAACGGTTTTATGACACCTACCAATAAGATTAAGCGAAACCGCATCCACGATGCCTACAAGAATTTCTTTGAAAAATGGTACAATGATAAAAACAGGATACAAATGACGTAAACTCCTAGATTTATAGAATTATTTATTAAACGGGGATATCGCACATTGTGGTATCCCCGTTTTTTGTTAATACCCAAAATCCGCAATAAAACATTTTCATTGCGGATCGATGTAAGAAAATCAATCGGTTACAGTTTCGTCACACTCACTTTAATCCGTGATTTTCTAAATCGGTCCTGCTTGCCTGTCTAGCTGCGTAGCCAGATAGAGTTTTACCTTAATTTGCAAGTGATTAGATTAGAAAAAACAAATAACTTGCGGATCGTTAATAAATTACGTAAATCGATTAACATATATTAACCTTATTGAGTATTGTTTATGTTATTTTACAATAAAATAAAAATCACGTTTTATGTTAGCCGGAATAGATTATTTTGTAGTAATTGCCTACTTCGTTGGGGTTTTGATCCTCGGATATTATTTCAAAAGATTTGTTGACAGTTCGGAAGATTACTTCCTTGGTGGCCGCAGTCTTCCTTTCTGGGCTATTGGTATGTCAATAGTTGTGTCTGATATCGGAGCGCTTGACTTCGTTGGGGTTTCGGGACAGGCCTACCGTTACGGAATATCTGTCGGTAATTTCGACTGGATCGGGTCAGTGCCGGCCATGCTGCTTGCTGCATTTATCTTTATCCCTTACTTCTGGCGCGGAGGCATGTACACTATTCCGGAATATCTTGGAAAAAGGTTTAACCGCCATGTGCGCACAATTGCATCTCTAACCTGGATAATCTTTTTTGCTGTTGATCTCGGTGTGCTTTTCTGGGCAAGTGCTGTGTTGTTAAATGTACTTATGGGATGGCCCATATGGGTTTCAATTCTTGCTACGGCAAGTATTGTTGGCCTGTACACCTATTTTGGCGGTATCACAGCTGTTGTGATGACCGATGTGGTTCAGCTTGTTGTGATGTTTGTTGGAGGGTTTGCCCTTGTGTTCCTCGGCTTTGAGGCCGTTGGTGGATGGGAGAACATGGTTGATAAGATTCATAACATGGGGCCTGAATACAGCAGGCATTTTCAGCTTGTTCAACCTGCGGATGCAGAAACACCTTTCCCATGGACAGGGATACTCTTCGGGTTGACCTTTGTTATGGCAAATGCATACATGATAGGTAACCAGACCATTGTTCAGCGGTGCCTTACTGCCAAAAACGAATGGCATGCCAAAGCAAGTATGATCTTTGCTTCTGCTTTGAAAATGCTGATACCCCTTCTTGTTCTCTTCCCCGGCCTGATGGCCATTATCATTCATCCCGGACTGGAAGACGGCGACAAGGCACTTCCTATGATGATAAAGAATATATTGCCCCCGGGACTTGTTGGACTTATGTTCTCTGCTTTCTTTGCCGGAATGATGTCAAGCGTTGACTCGATACTGAACTCTACGGCCACTCTTTTTACAAAAGATATTTACGAACCATACATTAAAAAGAATGCAAGTGACAAGCACTATCTTCAGGTTGGTAAGATAACCACGTTGAGCATCTTGCTTATCGGGGTGTTGTCATCGCCTATCAGTAGTTTGTATCCGGGTATTTATGTTGCTATCCAGACATTCCTTTCATTCTTTCAGGGACCGTTGTTCGCAATCCTTCTTCTCGGTATTTTTTGGAAGAGGACTACGGGAGCCGGCGGTCTTGCAGCATTGATAATCGGAATTGGTTCGGCAGTTTTGATGAACGTTTTCAAAGCAAGTATCTTTACTATCGAGGATCCGTTCCTGTACATATCTTGGTGGTCGTTTGTGATCGGGTTCATCACGGCAGTTGTTGTCAGCTTGTTCACAAAGCCCGTTCCTGTTACAGAGATGAAGGGCTTGGTTTACAATGCAAAGGATAGTTAGTAGTAAAATTAAAAACTAAGGAGGAAAAAAATGCTTAACTTTAACTGGCTTTCCGGTGTTTCGCACGAAACTGCTCGGATGGTGTTTTTCGGCTTGTTCATTTTTATCGGAATGCTTATACTTTTGATATCGAATGCTTATGCTTTTAAAGGGATAGAAACTGAGAGAAGGCACTGGTGGAATAATCTCAAGTTGTGGGGCTTGGTGGTTTTGGGAATGTTGTTTACGGTATATTACATATTTTAAAAAGAGAACAATGGATCAACAGGAAATAGAAAAGAAGAATAATATAAAATCGGCACAGATAAACAATGCCTTAGGTGTGTTCATTTTCGGGTTTGGGGTAGTAGTTATAATCGGGATGTTTTTTGGGGAAAATCACCTTGAAGAGATGACAGACCTTGTTGCCGGCCTTGTGCTTGTGGGAATCGGCGGTGGAATGATGATAAAAGCAAGAATGACTATTAAAGCCAACAGGTAGAACTGGAGGCAGAATATAAATTTAACCTGATAAAATTATGAGCACAGAAACAAAAACACCACTGAAAGAGCGTTTGTACTCTTTAGACACCCTTCGCGGGTTCGACATGTTTTGGATAATGGGCGGTGAGTGGTTCGTTGTAAAATTTTTCGAGTACACGCAATGGGGATGGCTTGAACCTGTTGCTGCCCAGATGCATCACACATCCTGGGCCGGCTTCCGTTTTTATGACCTTATCTTTCCGCTTTTTATGTTCATCTCCGGAGTGGCAATCCCTTATGCGTTGATCAGCAAGAAGGAGAAAGGTGTGCCAAAGCGTAATCTTTACAGAAAGATTTTTAAACGGATGGTCATTCTTGTGGTCTTCGGGTTCATTTACAACGGGATGCTGAAAAACGGATTTACTAATTTGCGCATGGCCAGTGTGCTTGGCCAGATCGGTATCGCATATTTCTTTGCAGCACTGATCTCGATAAACACAAACTCTGTTCAGACAAGGATCTATTGGGTTTTGGGCATACTGTTGGGAATAGCAGGATTGCAACTACTCGTGCCTGTACCGGGTCACGGTGCCGGTGTGCTAACGGCTGAAGGAAGTATCAACTCGTGGATAGATCAGCATTTTATGCCTGGCAGGTTGCATAAAACAATAACTGATCCCGAAGGATGGCTTTGCATTATCTCGGCCACATCGGTAACACTGATGGGGGCGGTCATGGGTACTATCCTGCGAAGGAAAAGCATAGCCCCGGAGCGAAAGGCACTCATCCTTCTGATAAGCGGAACTGTGTTGATCACTGTGGCATTGCTGTTGTCACCGT
>JALVJU010000668.1 GCA_027034005.1 Marinilabiliaceae bacterium | reverse complement strand
TGCATTTGCCATTTCAACAGTTGACTTGGCTCCGCCCCAGTCTGTTTCCACAAAACCTTTGAAGCCCCATTCATCTTTAAGCACATCATTTATCAGGTACTTGTTGTCGGCAGCAAAGTACCCGTTGATCCTGTTGTAAGCAGCCATTATCGACCAGGTATCACCCTCCTTAACAGCAGCTTTGAAAGCAGGCAGGTATATCTCGCGAAGAGTTCTTTCGTCCACTTTAGCATCAACTATAAAGCGGTTCCACTCCTGATTGTTTGCCACATAGTGTTTAGTGCTTGTTATGACATTTTTGCTCTGGACACCTTTCACGTATGGGACAGCCATTTTAGATGTCAGGTACGGATCTTCGCCAAAGGCCTCGAAAGTCCTTCCGTTGTTTGGTACCCTTGCAATGTTCACATTGGGGCCGAGCAGCATGTTACGCCCGTGTATCCTTGTCTCTGCTCCCAGTTGACAAGCCACATCGTACATGAGCTTAGTATCGAACGTAGCGGCAAGGTTTAGCATGGACGAGTAGTTTGTGGACCTGCCATGCACATTGGGTCCGAGCGGCCCGTCTGCCATCACAATGGATGGAATGCATAGCCGTGCATTTTTCTTTGTCTTGAAGCTGTCCCCGCCTACCATGTCCACTTTTTCTTCAAGCGTCATGCGTGACAGCAGGTCGGCCACGCGCTCTTCAACGGGTTTGCTTTTGTCCTTGTAAACGGGCAGAGTATTGTTATCCCGGCAAGATGATAACAGAAGCGCTGTCAGTACGATCAGTAATGAGTGTAATGCTGTTTTATTCATGGTGATATGTTTTAATTTTTCCGGTTATTTCAGATCGTCTTTTGTTATCTCCTTCTTTTCAAATCCCGGGCCTTGCCAAAATAATTTCAGGTTTTTACCACCGCCGGCCTGAAAGTACCTCACTTCTATTAAGTGAATGCCTTTGCTCAGATTTGTTTTGCCTGTTTCTTCCACTGAGCCGTGTGCCCCATCGTTGTCGATCAATTCCCGGTGATCGATCAGCAGTTTTGAGCCGTCGTTGCTAATGAGGAAGAATGTGTATTCGCCGGCATTTTTGATGTTCACAAAAGCATGCATCACAAGTCCGAAGTATATGTCGGTGGTCTTGATGCCGTCCAAAGAGAATTTGTTTGTGATGCCGCTTCTGGCGGGCGTAAGCTCGATGAACTCAGGAAGATGTGTCCATCTCCCTTTGTAATATTTGTACTGCACTCCCGGTTTTTTCTCTATCGTTTTGAATTTCGATGATGCCTCACTGCTCGGTTTGTACCCCTCTTTTATGGCAATGGCACGCAGTTGTACATCTTGAGTGATGACTACCGGTTTTTTATAAAGCATTGCATTTTTGTCCGGTTTCGATCCGTCAAGGGTGTAGTAAATATTTGCACCCGGAGTCTTGGATGTGAGAGTTACCTTTATTTTTTTGTGGAAAAACTGATCTTTAGGGGTGATAGCTGGGGTAAGGACGTTAAGGGTTGGGAATTGTTCAACAGCAGTTCCGCTTGTTCGTTTGCCATCAATAGCTATGGCTTTGATGGTGCAAGTGCCAATCTGCTCAAACGGTTCAGTGTATCGTAAAGACTTATCTGTTGGTGTGCTTCCATCGGTTGTATAGTATATATCTGCACTGTCGGGGTAGTAGATTGTTACCTTGCCGAGCGAATCACGCCGGATATTGGGCTGCAGTATTCCGAACAAGTTAGTATTCCCTGTCAGGTTTTGTTCGATGTGCAGATCACTTGTTTTGATCGTCTCGTCAATGGAGATCGGTTTTTGGATAGTACTAAGGTTATTTCCGGTGATAAAAATATCCCTGCTTTGCTTCTCTATTTGCAGGAACCGTCTTGCCGGTACGGGTGAACAGCCATTGATAAAAACATTGCTGCTGTTTTGTAGAACTATTTTGCCCCGTGCATCATCCGATATTTGTGCATCGAAATTAAAGATCTTCAGGTTGTGCACATCGTTGAACAGCATGGCAGGGCGATGTTCTTCTTTGTCGTATGTGAATTCTAAGTCACGGAAGGTGATACCGTCAACATGACGGACAAAGAAGCCATAAGCCGGTAAGGTGCCAAGCCGGACACACTCCGGGTATTCATTAATGAGTTCAGGTTTTTCGGCGAGTCCTTCCCAAAGAGTCCCACCTCCTTTAAAGTTTATCTTTACATTCGAGATGGTCACGTTCCTTATGGGATGTCCGATCTCACCAACAATAGAACAACCTGTTTTGCTTGCATTGCGGGCGATGATGTTACTTATCTTGACATTGTTTATCGAACCAACCGGTTTACTCTCCAG
>JALVJU010000667.1 GCA_027034005.1 Marinilabiliaceae bacterium | reverse complement strand
CACCATACGGTGCGTTGCTGAGGTGTAAACACTGTATCCGCCGTGTGTATGCACAAGCCCTTTGGGCTTACCTGTTGAGCCCGATGTGTAAAGGATGAACAGCGGGTCTTCGGCATCCATCTCCTCCGTACCGCAAGAATGGCCGGCTATCGGGAGCGACTTCAGGTCGTGGTACCAGTAGTCACGGTCGTTCTCCATGTAAACATCCTCGCCGGTACGCTTGACAGTGATACAGACCTCAAGTGTGGGAGCAATCTCCATGGCCTTGTTTACTATCTCTTTCAGGCGGGTAGGCTTACCCCGGCGGTAGCCTCCGTCGGCAGTAACAATGACACGACTTTTGGCATCATTCACCCTCTCGGCAATAGCCTCATGGCTGAACCCGCCGTAAACAACGCTGTGCACGGCTCCTATCTTGGCACAAGCCAGCATGGCAAATACCTGCTCGGGGATCTGGGGCATGTAGATCGTAACAACATCACCCTTCTTCACTCCCATTGCCTGAAGTACATTGGCAAACTCACAAACCTCCCGGGCGAGTGCATGATATGAATAGGTACGAATATCGCCCGGCTCACCTTCCCAGATGATCGCAAGCTTGTTACGGTTCTCCGTCTTCAGGTGCCTGTCGATGGCATTGGCAATTATATTAGTTTTGCCTCCAACGAACCATTTGTAAAAAGGGAAATTAGAATCATCCAGAACCTTGTTCCACGGCTTGTACCATTCAAGTCGTTTGGCCTCTTCTGCCCAGAACTTTTCGATATCTTTTATCGACTTTTTGTAGAGTTTGTCATAATCCTTTACTGTTGCTTTTTCAATGACCTTTTTCGATGGCTTGTAAATTTCTTTCAAGTTTTCCATAACTTTTGGGATTTGAGTTAAACCTTAATTCCGCAAGAGTCTTTCTGCTGCAACCTCCAAAGTTACACCATTATTGAAAATGCTCGTTTTTAGCTACTCGCCGTAGCGAGTGCTACGCTTGCAGATTTAAGGTTAAATATTTATATATTTAAAATTTTGAATATAAAAACAAATTTGGATTTATCCAAAGCAAGGATTAATCTGAAACACAGAAATCACTCCTAAAATATTATTAAATATCTAACATTTAGTTATAAATATCAACAAAAGCTATGCTGTTAATCATGCTAATCCTCAAAAAATAAGGTCCTGTTAGAGATTCGATAAGATTTACAAACAAGATATGGCTATTTCACCCGGAACTCATATGCTTTATTCAGATATTTTTTGTATCTTTAAACTATTAACCCCATAAATCTACTAAGATGTCCAACACTACATCAAACATTTTACTGATCATCCTTGCAATTTTAGTCCCATTCGTTGCAGTATTTCTCAAAAAAGGATTTGGGAAAGATCTTTTTATAAATATTATACTTTGTATCCTGTTTTATGTTCCCGGGATAATCCATGCCTTGTGGGTGGTGACGAAATAGCTTTTCATTCAATATCGCGTACACAGCGAACAAAGTTGTACAAATACCTGACATCGCCTTGCGGCCCGAAAAAATGTGGATAATCGTTTTTATTCCCGCTTTTTGGATCGCTCCTCTGACAGCCGGCACCATGTACATCCATCAACCATCCGTGCATTTTCCCTTATCCTTCCCCGAATGCAATGTAAACAGCATGTGAATATGGACGGGGGCCGTCAAGGTGGGTGGTGCTTGTCCAGAAGTATGGATACTGCCCCGGATTTTCATTGGGATCGGTTATCTCTGTAGTGATGAACACTAGATTAATGGCCGCAGAGCGTGTAGCCTGCGGTGAACGGGCATAATCGACAATACTCCGGAGCTCTTTGGCATTGGGCAAACGCCAATCGGAGCAAGAAGCAAGCTCCAGGTTTTCAGCATAGGTAAGCGCCTCTTTCCAGTCATTGCGAGGGTAAAAAATATTTTTTTGCAGGCACTAAATCCCCGACCCCTCATTGAGCAGGGGATCCTCCTCTTCAACCTCCGGGGCATCATTGTACATTATCACCGCCTTTTGACTCTTACCGTCCATAAGTATGGTAAGCGGATATTTGAAACGTACATGCGTAAAATATTTTGAACGGTTAACCACCTCTTGCTGCTGAAGTTTCTCGATATCCACCTTGTCATCCTTTTTCTCATGGTGTACGGAAAAATATCCAACGTTCATCGAGGTTACATTATGGAAAAAGTGTGATCCGAGTGATGCTTCAAGTGGAAAGTCGGGCAGCCCCATCTCCACTATCACTCGGGCATGTGATATCTGTGACCACAAAACAGGGATGCCGGTAAAACGATCACGTGTCCCCCAGCGGCCCGGGCCTA
>JALVJU010000666.1 GCA_027034005.1 Marinilabiliaceae bacterium | reverse complement strand
ATGTGGTTGTCATAGGAGCTACTATCACAGTACGAAGATATTTATTCATTTCATCAGGAGAGATGATAACACAAGGCCTTGTTTTCTTTATCTCGCTTCCTATGGTAGGATCAAGATTAACAAGAACAATATGATATTGCTTTAGGTCCATTCTTCGAAGTCTTCATTCTCAAAAACATCATCAAACAACAATTCATCATCCCCTTTTTCATTCATCTCTTTAAATGCTTCTTCCCATCCCTGACGTGGTTTTGATATCGGTTTCAGGATCATGTATCCTTTTTCGAGTATAAGCTCAACCTTATCTTTGATATTATATTTCTCGATCAGGGTCTTGGAAAGACGCACTCCTTTAGAGTTTCCTATTTTTATAATTGATAGTTCCATTTTATCCATTTTGTGTAATTACAAAGTTAATACACATTGCATGAAAAAACAAATCATATTTTTTGGAGACATCCACCATCATTTTTTGTGTAACTTCTTAAACAAAACGGTTTAATTACCGCAAAGGCAGTAAGGCGCTGAGTTTTTATCCCTTTTTACGCCTCCGCGTCTCTGCGGTGATATCAATAAGAGATCACATAAAGTTTTAGCAATTAATCTGCCAACTCAATACCATTTGCTTTAACGTCCGAAATAAGCGGAGATATATCATCTTTGTGAAACTTTTCAACTCCATTTAAGAAAGGTTCAATTTTCGAATTTATCTTTTTAGTAAGCTGCCACATTTTCCCAATAACCAAATCATCATTTTCATCATATTTATTGGAGACTATCAACACGTCAATATCACTTGATGCATCCACTATATCTTTTGAATAGCTTCCAAAAAGAAACGCTTTATAAACAGACATGCCTTCTGCATTTAACAAATCAATATATTGCTTCAGTAATATTATAATTTCATCTCGAGCCATTGTATCATCCTTTCTGTGTGTTGTACGTATTTATTCACAACTGATCGATTTGGTATTTTTGGATTATAATCAGGATATCTCCCCTGTATTTGATATTTCATTAAAATACCTAAAAAGATTTCATCCTTCTTTGCGTCTCAGCGTCTTTGCGGTGACATCAACCTATCTTTAGTGCATCTGCAATATCCCCCATGCGATCAGTATCAATCCACCCACAAAAAGCCAGGCATAGAGAAATCCCAGCAAGTCCTCCCGGTACCTGCCCGGAAAACCTTTCCACCGCTCTTTGGTGAACCATGATGGCAGGTCAAGCAGAAGAAGGTCGTGCCCCATTTCGGCGGCAAGCGGTTTTTGACCGTTCTTTATCCTATCTTCGTCCGAAAGCTTTAACATCTTATCGAAAAAACCATCAATCTTCTCTTTGGGTTCCGGACGGGTAATCAAACTTACAATAATCAGGACAGCAAATCCCAGCAACATTGCCCAGCCGAACGGTTCTGGAGTCCATTTGTAAACTATCTCCAACGAGCCGGTTGCTACATAGTTCAGGTAGTAGTATAAAATGAAAGAGGACAGTACCGCAGCAAAAGCCCCGTAACGGTTAGCCCTTTTCCATACAACACCGCCAAAGATCATGATACCCATGAAAGCGGCTATCGTCTCAATGAAAAGAAACGCATGCAGAACACTTTTGATGTAAAGGGCAAAGATCACCCCGAGAACAGTCAACACAAGACTTGAAATACGCCCCATCCAAAGAAGCTCATTGTCCGATGGGTTCTTTTTGATGTAGCCCTTGTAGATATTTTGGGTGAACAACGCTCCCGTGTTCACCATAAAGTTTGATGCCGACGACATGTTGGCTGCCAGAATGGACGCAACCATCAAACCTGTCAGTCCGGGAAAGAGCAGTTCCCGCGTAGCATAACCGAAAGCCAACTCGGGATCAGTAAGGTTTTGCCCGTTGTGAATTACAAGCGCTGCAACGATAAGGCCCGTGAATGCCCAGCCGATGGTGACAGCACGCTTCACAAAAGAGCCGTATGTTTGCCCTATCCGTCCGTCGCGCTCGGTACGGCCTGTGGCACACATCGAAACCATGTGCGGCTGGGCTGTGATACCGATCACGCCGTTCAGTGCAAGCATGGCAATGGTAAACCACCCTATCCCCAGTTCAGGGCTGAACAGATTGAAGAAATTTTCGGGAAGGGTCTCGCGCATACCTGACATCCCCCCTACTTCTCCAAGCCCTAACGGGATGAGCATGATAGAGAGGGCTATGATCATGAACCCCTGAATGAACGTGGCATAGGCGGAAGAAACCAACCCACCGAAAAAACTGTAGATGATAAAGGCAATGGTCATGGCATAAACTACACCGTCGGTAGAGATCATGTTGCTTGT
>JALVJU010000665.1 GCA_027034005.1 Marinilabiliaceae bacterium | reverse complement strand
GCTGTATCCCATACCGGGAGGAGTGTGGAAAGGGAAGACCTACAAGTACGCTGCCGAATTTTTGAGGAGTTCTGCAAATATTCCTGCTTCCGAGTGGGATTCATTAATTTATAAATTCAGAATCAAAAAGTATGATCCGGAGAAATGGGCTGCCATGGCAAAGGATATGGGAGCCAAATATGTGACCATTACCACAAAACACTACGAGGGATTTTGTTTGTGGCCGAGTGAATTTACCGATTTCGACATAGAAAACACGCCCTACAAGAAAGACCTGCTTAGGGAATTTGTGGATGCTTATACTGCCGCCGGAATCGATGTGTATTTTTATTATTCGGTTTTAGACTGGCATAATCCTGACTGGAGGTATGATTTGAAAGACAGGGCTGATACGATTGCTTTTGACCGGTACAAAGAGTTCGTGAAAAACCAGCTTGTTGAGCTGGTCGAGAGGTGTCCGGAGATGAAAGGGCTTTGGTTTGAAGGCACTTGGGATAATTCCTGGAAAAAGAACGGAAAAGGCTTCGGTTGAGAAAGATGGTAAAGTATATTCCGATGAAGTTGAGTGGAACTTTACAAAAGAACAACGCAGGGATACCAATGAGTATTTAAATGAGAAAGTACACTTTGGGTTTTAATAATAGGTAGGGTTTGTAGTTTTTTCATATTGAATTGTAGTTGGTGACAATACTGCCCTTGATGCAATTCTTCAAGCAATGTGGATTGAAGCAATATTCAATTTTCAGAGTTTTGTTGATTGAAATTAATTGTCATATTAATTTGCAATAACACCGGCGATGAGCTATCCTAACCCTGTCTTCTACTTTTCCTGTAACCGTTAGGTGTAATCCCTATCCACTTGGAAAAAGTGGATGAGAAATGTTGTGACGAATAGAACCCGCATTCCAAAGCTATTTCAGTAAGTTTTTTCGTGGTTTGTGTCAGAAGTTCTTTTGCTTTTTCAAGCCGAAGAAATATCAGGAAGTTAGCCGGGGTGTAACCGCTGTGTTCTTTTACTAATTGTGTAAATGTGGTAATCCCTATCCCACTTTCTCGCGACATCTCTTCCAATGTCCATTTTTTCGAAATATCCTTTTTTAGCCGGTTCTCAAAATTTAAAAACCACTGTTGATTTTTAATCATCCGGTTTTCTCTGTTTTGAAGCAACCGAACTGTTTTTATCAGCAACTCTTCAACTAAATTGCAAACACGTTGGTAGTACCCAAAATCTTTATGGGTGAGTTCGTTTTGCAATTCAGCAAAAAGAGGTTTTAAAAACTGTGCTTTTAAAAGAGAATGCTTCCTGTTTTCAGCCAGGACTTTTCCAATCAAATTATTTGACGGCCTGTCTAACTTCGACCACCCGCCTAATTTAAACTTGCCGTTTTTTAAAAACAATTCCGGGCGGATAACGATCCAGTAAATCTCACCCAGATCGACTACTTTACGCGGACTGCCATGTTTTTCCCACGGACAAGTGATAAATCCATCGCCAGGGAAAAGCAGATAACTTTTTTCGCCCACCACCCAGTTGTACCGTCCTTTAGTAACAAAACAAATTTCTATTCCTTTGTTATAATGTAAACTCAATGGCTTTTGGCGAATATCTTTATACTCCTCGAAACCAAAATCGTTAATGAAACAGAACTCATTTAAAATTTGAGTATCCGTTGCATCGCCATCGCTATTTGAATAGAAAAAGTGCATTTATTTTTGTAAAATCTTTCATCGCAAGGTAATGGTATTTTTATATTTTACAAAAATGTTACTTTGATTACATAAATAATCATCATGCAAAAACAGGTCGAAGAGTTAAAGATCTACCGTAATATTTTTGAAAAAGAACTTCATGAAAATATCCTGAAGTTCTGGATTGAACACAGCATTCAAAAAGATGGTAGAGGTTTTTATGGCGCTGTGGATTTAAAAGGAAACCCGGTACAGGATGCAGTAAAAACATCAGTGCTTAATGCCCGTATCTTATGGACTTTCGCTGAAGCTGCCATAAACTTCAACAATGAGAAATATGCCGGAGTTGCCGACTTAGCATTCAATGTTGTTGCAAACCACTTTGCCGACAGAGAGTTTGGCGGTTACTACATGAGCATCGATGCCGAAAATCAACCACTCGACACTATTAAACACACTTATGCGCAGGCATTTGTATTGTATGCGCTCAGTAAATATTATGAACTTCGTCCGTCACCGGAATTGCTTCTCGAATTAAAATCCTATTTCGATTTTTTAGAAGAGAAAACAAAAGACCGGGAATTTCCCGGTTACACAGAAGCATTTACGCGCGAATGGCAGGCGTATTCCGAAAACC
>JALVJU010000664.1 GCA_027034005.1 Marinilabiliaceae bacterium | reverse complement strand
CCTCATCAACTGAAGCTGATCATTCCTCGGGATCACACCCAGCAGGCTTATCTGATCATGCAAATCATTATCATTGATGATAGAATGTAATTCTGCCATATAGGGTGAATGAGTCGCATCAGGCATTCTGCCTGTCATGGCAAGATGTATCTTTATACCATCCTGCTTCAATTTGGCCAAAGCCAATAAAAGAATACGGTGATTCTTATGCTTATGAAACTGATTAGACACCATAAAATATTTTTCCGGCAAATTATATTTTTCTCTTAAATCTTCCACATTAACATCTTTAAGGTCATCAATAATGGAAACAAAATGGTAAACATAGATATTCATTTCGTTTCTTACCTTAAAGAATTTTTTAAGATCATTATATGCATCATTACTTGAAAGAACTAAATGGTCGGCATTTTTAAGTGTCAACTTTACTCTTTTAACTCTTCCCATTAACTGTTTCTTTGAGAAAAATTCGGGATAATATTTATACTGAAAATCAGCAAACCAGGAAACCAGCTTAACATTAGTTTTGATTCTTACAGGAAAGTCCTGAAAGGGATAAACTACATCCAATGTGTGTTTTTTTAAAATATCTTCAATAAAAATGTTCTTTCTTAATACCCATGACTTAATATTTCCTTTTATCAGATCCGGATAATCGTACTCAACTTTCGTTAAATACGGATAATCATCAAATTCTCCCAGAAATTTACTTAGGTTTGGTTTATAAAAAAGTGTTATTTCAGGCTTTTCTTCATCATCAAGAAAGTTTAAAGTCTTAACTATATTAATTATATAGATTATTCCTCCCATCCATGAAGATTGAAAATTAAACATAATTCCCAGTTTTAATCTTTGCTTTTTCATTTTATCGTGTATTATTCGCAAACTTTATTTTTAAACAATAAAGACGCAGGTTAGTATTATATTTATTATTCTAATTTGTTTTTATAGCGTTTAACGCTCGAATGTCCTTCGGACGATTCGAGGTTTTTGGCCCTGACTCCTCTATAGTTTAGAGTGCTTGTCCCGATGATAGCGGGAGGGAATGAAGGAGCTACTGCTCCTCTATATGAGATTATCTACCTGGCTACGCGGTCAAACGGGCCTGTCTAACTGCGTAGCCAGGTAGACCTGCCCGACTACCGCGGTCAGGCGGGCTTCTTCGCTAACGCTCATCGCAATGACGGTACTGTTTTTTAGGTAATCGGCAGTCGGTATTCGGCATTCAGTATTCAGTGTTCAATATTCAGTATTCAGTAGATTCCATTCACTGAATACCGTTCACCGATTACCGATTACTACTTTCCGTTTTTGACGTGTTCATTAGTCAGTGTATTTCAAGCCGTCGATAGACGGAGGAGGAACCTCCAACTCCTCGCAATGACGACATTATCAGTTACCCCCAGTTATCTATCAGATTCTTAATCCCTTCATCAATACCCCAAACAGGTTCCCATCCGGCAACTTTTTTCAACTTGGACACATCAGCAAGCAAATGTTGTCTTTCAACCTTACGAACCCTGGCCGGATCGACTTCAATTTTGATCTTTTCATTGAGTTGCCTTTCAAAAGCCTCTACAATCTCAACAACGGAATATTCAATTCCACGCCCCAGATTAAAAGTATCATAGCCAACATCTTTAAGATTTAAAAGAAGCCTGACTGCATTTGCCATATCATGAGTATGAATAAAATCGCGCTTTGGTGTAAGATTACCAAGGTTAATTGTACGCTTGCCTTCTCTTAGCTGTTTCTCGATCTCCGGTATAAGATGCGGATTTGTTTCATTGGGGCCAAAAGCATTGAAGAAACGGCAAACGATCGTATCAATGCCTGTTTCCAGATTGAAGCGTTTACAAAGATGCTCACCTGTTAATTTACTTAATCCGTATATATCCAAAGGATGAACCTCATGTTCTTCACTTACGGCATCATCATAAATAGGATATACCGCTGCTGTTGATGCAAAGAAAAATTTCTTCAGTTCCGGTAATTTTTCCGCTGCAGAAAGAATATTCATTGTTCCCCTGATATTTGTATCAGCCGCTTCAAATGGATGCTCGTTACAGTAAGGGATAAAGTGAATGGCTGCAAGATGCACTATCATATCAGGCTTGATCTCTCCTATTGCTTTATCTACTGCAGCTTTATCCCTGATATCTCCAAGATAGAAATGATCATCATTAATATCAATAAAATCCCTGCTCCCGAATGAGAGATTATCATAAACATATACATCATGCCCCTCTTTTTGAAGTGTTGGTACTACTGCAGATCCGATAAACCCGGCCCCACCTGTTACTAATGTTTTCATAGTGTTAGTTTTAGTTAAAAAATATTAT
>JALVJU010000663.1 GCA_027034005.1 Marinilabiliaceae bacterium | reverse complement strand
TCTTTTCTCATCTTGATCCCGGAGATCAACTTCAGTGAGTTTGTATAATTTTCGTTCAGGAACGGCACAATCTTGTTCATTTCTTCTTCCGAGCATTTTGTATCAACAGACAGGAATAAGATATCATCATCCTTAACCTCATAAACAGTCTGCAAAGACTCATACTGTACCGATGTGCCTAGATAAAGTACATCAAACCCTTCCCGCCGGGCAACATAGCTGTAAAAAAGCAGATTTATCTCGCCCCATTCAGCCTGAGGCATAAAAAATAACATCCTGTTTTCAGGCCTTTTTATCTCTTCCCCATTTACCTCATCTATAGCAACGATCAGCTTCTGACGTATAAGGTTAAAAATAAAACTTCTCTGAACTTTATTAATAGTCCCGTCATTACAAAGCGGCCCCAGGCGGTCAACAAAAGGAATTACCACTTTTTCAAAAGTATATTCAATCCCTTTTTGCTTGATCGAACCGTTTAACGTATGAAGAAATTTATATTCATCAAGTGACAGCATTGCTACCACAAGTGTCTCTATCTGCACTTCTGGGTTATCCGATTCAATTATGTTCTCCATCACATACCTTCTCAAGTCATCATCACTTAGATCGGCAATTTTGGAAATACGATAACCTATCTGTTTCAGAATGGAGATATTCAAAAGTCGAAACAGGTCTTGCTCAGAGTAGTAGCGAATGTTTGTCGGAGTACGCATTGGATTTACCACACCATACCTCCTCTCCCACATTCTTATTGTATGAGCTTTTACACCGGATAATTTCTCAAGATCTCCTATCGAATATTTTTGCATCAGAAATGGTTCAGGTTTATAGATTGTTTTGATTCATTTCTTACAACATATTAGTTCATAATTTGTTTATTTAAAGTTATTTTTTTTGTAAAACCTTAAGCAGGTTCCAAAACACAGCAAATATCCCTACAACTGAAATTAAATATAAAATACCATATGATCTGTTTTATTTTGATAATTGGTATAACTTTGTAAAATAAACTTTAAATACCGGATATGATATTTTCAATGACAGGTTATGGCAAAGCAACCTGCGAATTGCCCCAGAAAAAGATCAACATAGAAATACGCTCATTAAACAGCAAACAACTTGACATCAATGCCCGCATCCCAGGCCTTTATCGTGAAAAGGAGATAGAGATACGCAACAAGATAAGTAACAGGCTTTACAGAGGCAAGGTGGACATCAGCTTCTTTGTAGAAGCCGAGATACCCGACAAAGTAACGAAGATAAACACAGCTATTATCGAATCGTATTTCGAACAACTTAAACCTGTTGCCGAAAAACTTAACATCCAGCATTCAGCTGATTTCCTCAGGGTGATAATGCCCCTTCCTGACACCACAAAGACAGAACAGACAGAACTTGATGAACAGGAGTGGGAAGAACTCTCGAAGGCAATTGACAAAGCCCTTGACGACATTGTTGAATTCAGAAAACAGGAGGGCAGGTCACTTTACAATGAGGTGACACGACGTATAGGGAACATTAGCAGTCTTCTTAAGGAAGTTGAACCGCTGGAAAAAGGCAGAATAGAAAAGATCAAGGAACGTATTTCCGACGGGTTACAGTTTTTAACGGACAAAAATAGTGTGGATGAAAACAGGTTCGAGCAGGAACTTATCTACTATCTCGAAAAACTTGACATAACAGAGGAGAAAGTACGTCTGGCAAACCACCTTGATTATTTCATGGAGACAATAGGAACAGACAAACCGGTAGGCAAGAAACTAGGATTCATCACGCAGGAGATAGGGCGCGAGATAAACACGCTTGGCTCCAAAGCCAATGATGCAGCCATACAAAGGATCGTGATACGGATGAAGGATGAACTGGAAAAGATCAAGGAGCAGATACTGAATGTACTTTGATAGAGATTAGAGATTATTGTGCAGTAGGCAGTAAATTATTTTACAGGAAACTACTTCAAATAACCAGATCATCAAATAACCATTTAGCCATAGAGCCATTTAACCATAGAGTCAATGAAATCAGGCAAACTCATAATATTTTCGGCGCCGTCAGGATCCGGAAAATCAACGATAGTCAATGCTCTTCTAAAGCAAAGGGACGACCTGGAATTCTCGATATCGGCAACGAGCCGTGCCCCAAGGGGAACAGAGCAGAACGGGAAAGAGTATTATTTCCTGACACCTGATGAGTTCAGGGAGAAGATCAGAAATGGGGAGCTGCTTGAGTGGGAAGAGGTTTACAAAGACACCTATTACGGCACTCTGAAAAGTGAGCTGAAGAGGATCGCTGCGAAAGGCAGGAACATAGTTTTCGATGTGGATGTTGTTGGCGGATCGAACAT
>JALVJU010000662.1 GCA_027034005.1 Marinilabiliaceae bacterium | reverse complement strand
TACTCCTTGTAAGGAAAACCATACCCGTCGAACCAGATCATGTCAACATCATATTTCGTAACCAGTTCCCTGTGCCTCAAAAGCCAGTTCTCCTTTACCTTTTTAATATATTCCGGAGTCCTTTTTTCGGGTGGCAGGCCGTACAGGTCGGCAGGGTCAAGACCTTCCCACCACTTTCCTTCACCATCGGCCTTCGTCATGTTTCCATCGTAAGGAATACCCTTTTTAGGCCCTGTTTTATCAGAACCAAAAGCTGGCAACCACCAATGCAGGAAACGGTCATCGTGCGAGCTCACCCCGAAAGGCATCCCGTACTTTTTGGCCGAAGCGGCAAACAACCCGATGATATCCTTATGCGGCCCTACGTTCACAGAGTTCCACGGCTGATAAGTTGAATTCCAGTTATCGAAATTATCGTGATGATTGGCAAGCGCAACAAAATATCTGGCACCAAGACTTTTAAAATATCTTAGCAAAGAATCGGTGTTCAGCTTTTCTGCTTTCCAGTGGTTTGCCACATCCTTGTAACCTATCTCTGACGGATGTCCGTATGTCTTAACATGATAAGTGTAGGCATTCTTACCCCATGCCTGCTTTCCCACATCCTGCATGTACATGTGACGGGCATACCAACCGCCCCCCTCTTTCGGTTCGGTCTGAGCTCCCCAATGCACCCATATCCCAAACCTGGCTTCTGTGTACCACTGGGGAAATTCATAGATCTTATTTAACTGCTCCCATGTAAGGCCTGTCTTCAGACCTGTCTTCAGACCTGTCTTCAGACCTGCCTTCAGGCCTGCCTTAAACTCTGTTTTCTCCTGTGAAAAAGAGTCTCCGCTTGCTGCTAGTAAAAAAAACAAAAACAAAATATATTTCATAATGCTATATTTTAAAATGTTAACCAAACCTTTTTTATTTGCTTTTCAGCTCCTCCAGTTTCTTCTCATAAGCAGCTTCATCAAAATCCGGGTTCCTTTCTGTGGGAACAGGGGCATTTGTGGACTTTATCCATTCATCGAGTAATTTTGACATCTCTGCTCTTTTCGCCGGAAGAGCATCGGCAAGATCGTTTTTCTCGCCGATATCATCCTTCAGATTGTAAAGTTCCTCTTCCCCGTCTTCAAAAAAACGTATCAGCTTAAAATCACCGTATCGCACAGCAGCCGCCGGAGTTGTCCTCCATAAAGTTTCCATTCCCCTGTATTTCTCAAGATACGCCGGGAAGAACCAGAACAAAGCCCTCGGCTGTGGGGAGCTACCTTCAAGGAAAAGCTTTTTCAAATCAACCCCGTCTAATTCAACTTCTTTGTCCAATCGGGAGTTTGTCATACTAACGACTGTAGGATACATGTCGGTTCCGATGATAGGATAATCACTTTTAGTTCCTTCTTTTATCTTTCCTTTCCACGAAACGATGAAAGGCTCCCTGATGCCTCCCTCGTACAACATCCCTTTCGACCCCCTCAAAGGTGCCATGGTCGTAGCCGGCCCGAAACCTCCATTGTCAGAAGTGAAAAAGATAATGGTATTGTCAAGCAACCCCAGATCTTTAAGCTCATTTACTACCCGGCCAACGCTCTCGTCCAGACTCTTAACCATAGCTGCATAGACAGGGTTGTGCTGGCCACCTGCCGGCTTTTTCCCCTTGAACACCTGCACCAGACTGTCCTTGGCCTGAAGCGGGGTATGAACTGCATAGTGTGGAAAGTAGAGAAAAAAAGGCTTGTCTTTGTTGTTTTTAATGAATTTTATCGCTTCATCGGTAAGCCGGTCGGTCAGATATTGCCCCTTAGGGCCATCAGGAAGATACGGATTGCCATAAGGGCTGAAGTAGCTCTTCGGATGGCCATAGTGCCAACCCCCTATGTTCAGGTCAAAGCCCTGCCCCAAAGGGCCTGTTAGTTCCCCTTCACCAAGGTGCCATTTCCCTATCGATGCACATGTGTATCCGTTTTGCTTCAGCACTTCGGCAATTGTTACGAAAGAGGTGTCCAGTACTGTTTTGTTCTTGATCGGTATCAGCTTTCTGAATTTTGACTTGCCCCTCCTGGAAGAGCCAACAGTGTAAATTCCGGTACGGGGCGAATACTTGCCCGACATCAAAGCAGCCCTCGACGGGGCGCAGTTAGGCGCATTGGCATAAGCATTTGTGAATACCATGCCCGAGGCAGCCAGGGCATCGATCGATGGGGTCTCATAATATTTACTCCCCATGAAACCAACATCCTTCCAACCAAGATCATCGGCATAGATAAAAACAATGTTGGGCTTTTTTGCACGAGAAGTGTTTACTGATGTTGTGCAACCGGCATGAGAAAGAACTAATACAGAAATAAATAAAAGAA
>JALVJU010000661.1 GCA_027034005.1 Marinilabiliaceae bacterium | reverse complement strand
GCATTCTTTGCCCTGTGGGCATCCCGGCTTTTCAGCCCTACTTTCGAGAACAACATCTTTGCACAGGTATCGTTCGTGATGCTTATCGGCATGGCGGCCAAGAATGCCATTCTGATAGTTGAATTTGCCAACGATGAGT
Organism: Marinilabiliaceae bacterium; assembly: GCA_027034005.1. Taxonomy (GTDB): domain Bacteria; phylum Bacteroidota; class Bacteroidia; order Bacteroidales; family Marinilabiliaceae; genus JAADEM01. The sequence goes on along the minus strand of JALVJU010000661.1, from coordinate 2,208 downwards.
TCAAAAAAGGTTTAAGCCTGTTCGATGCGGCCATCAAGGCGGCAAAGTCAAGGTTCAGACCGATACTGATGACTGCCTTCTCATTCATACTTGGTGTGTTCCCGCTCGTTGTGGCTACCGGCTCGGGTGCCGAAGCACGTAAAGTGATGGGTATGGCATTGCTCGGAGGCATGTCCCTGGCTACATTCCTTGGTGTCTTTCTCTACCCGATGCTTTTTGTCTTCATAGGTAAGTTAGCAGGGTATGAGAAGAAACGGGACAGGGAGGCAGCATTGGAAAAAAAAGAGGATTGACACGAATGTCAGTATTAAAATGATAAATCAACAGTTCAACAAAACAAATATGCGCATATTTAAGATATTCTTTTCAATTGTTCTGATCCTGATATTATTGGAAGGGTGTAGGATCGGCAAGAACTACTCAAGGCCGGATATCGCTGTTTCGGACACATTTCGTTTCAAGGTGGATACAAGTACGGTAAACACAGAGATAAAGTGGTGGACGATGTTCAACGATTCCCTGCTTGATACTTTGGTGCGGTATGCACTGGTGAACAACAACGATCTGCTGATAGCGGCCCAGAACGTGGAGCAGGCACGGCTGGGGCTCAAGGTGCAAAAGGCTGAGATGCTTCCTAAGTTTGACATGTCGGCATCCGGGTCACGGGGGAATTTTGCAGGGTTTAAGCTGGATGATGTTTCCAACAATTTCACCCTGACAGGTTCATTGAGCTGGGAAATCGATATCTGGGGGAAATACAGGCGGATGAACGAAGCTGCAAAGGCCCAGTGGCTGTCCACGGCTTACGGGTATCAGTTTCTTAAGATATCTCTAATAAGTTCTGTTGCCACAACATATTTCCGTCTTCTTGAGTACCGTAAGAAACTTGAGATATCGGAAAGTACTTACGAGATACGTAAAAAATCCCTTGATATCATAAAGCAGCGTTTTGATGCCGGGATCGTTCCCGAGATAGATTACAATCATGCCCAGATACAGATGGAGATTGCAGCTGCTTTCATCCCGTACTACAAACGACTTATCGCCCAGACGGAGAATTACCTGTCTGTTCTTATCGGGCAACTGCCACAGTCGATTGAAGATAAGGCATCGATAGAGGAAGTCAAGGCAAATCCTGATATTCCCGTGGGATTGCCTGCAGAACTGCTTGCCCGCAGGCCTGATGTGCTTATGGCCGAGCAGGAACTTGTAGGGCAGAATGCGTTTATCGGTGTTGCCCAGGCCGACAGGTTACCGGCGATATCTCTTACGGGACTGTTCGGGGCGGCCAGCAGTGAGCTAAGTTCCTTTTTTACTGGAGGGGCAGCATGGAGCATAGGTGCCGGGCTGGTAAGTCCGCTTTTTCACTGGCGTCAGAAAAGCAACAGGGTAAAGATTGAGCGCAGCAGGTACGAAGCCGCGATACACAACTACGACAATGCGGTGCTGAATGCCCTGCGCGAAGTGGAAGATGCACTTGTTGCCATAGAGACGCTTAAGGATGAACAGGATGCCTATCAGCGCCGTACGGATGCAGCCATTAATGCGATGAAGCTTTCCGGTCAGAGGTACGACAGGGGAGTGGCAAATTATATTGAATACCTTGAGTCGCAGCGTCAGGCATTTGAGTCACAGCTTGAGCTGACGGCAGTGAAGCAACAGATACTTTCGTCATACATACTTCTTTACAAAGCCCTTGGCGGTGGCTGGGGAACGGAAGAGGAGATGAATGCCGAGGCAACAGCCGGTTCGGGGAAGAAAAAGAAATAATAAGGTTTCCTCACCCCCTGGCCCCCTCTCCAAATGGAGAGGGGGAAAGAACGATAAATCAGGGTTTTACGACTGCTTTTTTAAGGAGGTGAGGAACACACCGCTCAAACCCTCGGTGTGGCTTTAAGCCACACCGAGGATAATAGCCTAAAGGTGCATTAGCACCGCAATATTTTTAGAAATACAAGAAGTAACATCCTTAGGTGCAGAGCACCGGAACATTTCTTTCGTGTGCCTGCCTGTCTGTCTAACTGTGTAGCCAGGTAGAACTGCCGCGGTCAGGCCTGTCTGCCTGCACAGACAGGCAGGCGAGCCTGTTCACACCCAATTAAATATCCCGGTGCTATGCACCTAACAAAAATGTCATCACCTTTTTTCTACAAATTTTGCGCGGCGCTGCCGCTTGGGGTTTTTGAAAATGGTTGAAAACAAGTGTTC
>JALVJU010000660.1 GCA_027034005.1 Marinilabiliaceae bacterium | reverse complement strand
GATAAAATGATAAAGCAATAAAAAGACCAACTAACTGCCATTGCATAATAGATTTCTTTCGGGATTGGCCCCTTTCAGGCATAAATCTATTTAGAATCAAACCTTTGGGTGTACGACAAAATCCACGCAATAAGAAAGTGGGCTAAAACAGTTACCGATTATTCTTCGCAAATCGCTAATCTCAAATCTCGTCAATCGCATATCAAAAAGCTTAGATTAGCGATAGCAGATTTGCGGTTTGAGATTGCAGATTGTTTCTTCGCTAATCGTTAATCGCATATCCCCCCAAAAGTTTGTAGCCCCATCGGGGCGAAACAAAGGTAACCCCGTCTGTAAGGCGGGGAGACACCGAAGAAAGGATGTGCGCAGCACCAAAAATGCCCCAACAGGGCGAAATAATCATACCCCCGTACGTAAGAGCGGGGCCGGGAAGAACGAAAGTTTAACGTAGTTGGCGGGATTTTTGACGCGAAGCACTCAAGAATCGTGACAACCGCATCACGCGATCAATGGGAAAGTACAGAAAACCTGAACATTATTTCCGCAAATTCGGCACACGGACCTACCTGTCTAACCAGGTAGCCGGGTAGAGACAACAACAATCCTGATTTACGATAAGCTCTGATGTATTGTCTCTCTGAAATACTCATACTTTTATTTTGATATCTGCTACACGTTTAGCTTGCCATAAACCGGGAGGTATGAAGACTTGAATTACACACAAACATCGATTCGTCCGCTAACAGGAAAACAATAGAACGTTTATTCCGGTATCAAACCGCCTTTACCACATTTTTGATATCAAAACCACGCAGAAAATCCTGAACCGGAAGCTGCTTCTTACCGGCAAGCTGAATGCGTTTTATCCTGATACATCCTTCACCGGTACCCACCTCAACGTAGTTCTTCCCGTCGGATGTGACTTTGCCGGGCTCTGTGCCCGGACATTCGCTCATCACCGATTCATAGACCTTGAACTGTATTTTCTTACCATCGGCAAGCACGAACTCGCTCCAGGCAGCGGGATAGGGTGAAAGCCCCCTTATCTTGTTGTGAACGATTTGTGCGTTTTGTGACCAGTCTATCCTACAATCATCTTTAAATATCTTAGGCGCCGGCATCAACTCTTCACCTTCCGCAAGCCTGTGTTGAGGCGTTGTTTTAACCTCTCCCGATGCTATCAGTTCAACAGTTTTCAGCACCAGTTTCGCCCCTGTTTCCATCAATTTATCGTGAACAACCCCGGCATTGTCATCCGGGCCTATCGCGATCTTTTCCTGCAGGATGATATTCCCTGTATCTATCTCGTGACGAAGGAAGAATGTGGTAACACCTGTCTCTTTCTCTCCGTTTATCACAGCCCAGTTGATAGGAGCCGCACCCCGGTACTGAGGGAGCAAAGAACCATGAAGGTTAAAAGTACCAAAAGGAGGCATACTCCATACCACTTCGGGAAGCATCCTGAAAGCAACAATCACCTGTAACTGTGCATCAAGTGATTTTAATTCGTCAATGAAGGCCGGGTCTTTAAGGTTAGTCGGTTGCAATACCTTCAGTCCCTTACTTTCGGCATACACCTTGACCGGAGATTTTCTCAGTTTCTGACCACGTCCGGCAGGTTTATCGGGTGCAGTGATAACGCCCACTATGTTGTAACCGTTCTCTACAAGTATTTTTAAGCTCTCCACAGCAAAATCGGGAGTTCCCATGAAAACTATCCGTAGTTTATCTTTTGGTATCATTCTTTTAATTTACTTTAAATCGTCCCTCAAAGCCGTGTTTCCCTTTGTGTGCTTAGGCAAATACGGGCAGTGCTTACAACCGCTACCGCAGCAGTAACCCCTGTTTTTCAGGAATTTCTCGGTCATTATGCGAAACCCTTTGGGGTGCATGTAGTAATCCTCCCCCTCTACCAGCTTTGGCGGCTGATATGAATCGTCAATATAATCCATTTAATATTTTTGCAAAGATAGCTAAAAGCCGGGGATTACTGATAGGTTTTACTTCTCGTTGACATGCTTCATGAACTGGAACCGTAGATATCCAGCGGGATTTGAAACATTCCTGTGATCCAGTTTGCCCCTGAACTGATCAAGAGCCTTGAACCCTTTCTTCTGCATCCACTGCTCAAGCTCAAAGGTCATTTCGTTCAGATACTCGAAACCTTTTTGATAAAGCACAGTCGCGATCTGAACCGTTTTGGCACCCGCCAGCAGCATCTTGACAACTGTTTTACCATCATGAATGCCTGTTGTGGCACTCAGGTCAGCTTTCACCTTCCCGGAGCTCAAGGCAATCCACCTCAACGGCAGCATGTACTCTGACGGATCGGAGTAAACGTTCGATGTCA
>JALVJU010000659.1 GCA_027034005.1 Marinilabiliaceae bacterium | reverse complement strand
AAAACCAAAAATGAACAAAAAAGACCTATCAGAAGCAGACATAAAAGCAAAGTTTATCACACCTGCATTATTAAAAGCCGGTTGGGACGAACAAACCCAAATCGGAAGAGAAGTGTATTTTACTGATGGTCGAATTTACGTAAAGGGGAAATTAACCACAAGAGGAAAGAGGAAATTTGCTGATTATATTTTGTTTTACAAACCCAATGTTCCCATTGCAATAATTGAAGCAAAAGATAACAAGCATTCTGTAAAAAGTGGCATTCAACAAGCTCTTGGGTATGCAAATACTTTGGATATTCCTTGTGTTTTCAGCAGTAACGGAGACGGTTTTTATTTTCACGACAAAACAGCAACAGACGGAAAAGTTGAAAAAGAAATATCATTAGACGAGTTTCCAAGCCCGCAGGAACTTTGGGAAAAGTATAAAAAATACAAAGGAATTGAAAGTGAGGAAGTTGAACGAATTGCCTCACAAGACTATTTTCAAGACGGAACAGGAAGAAAACCGAGATACTACCAACAAATAGCCATAAACAGAACGATTGAAGCCGTTGCCAAAGGACAAAAAAGAATAATATTGGTAATGGCTACCGGAACAGGAAAAACTTATACCGCTTTTCAAATAATTTATCGCCTTTGGAAAAGTGGAGCTAAAAAAAGAATCCTTTTTCTTGCCGATAGAACTGCTTTGATAGACCAAACGGCAAGAGGTGATTTCAGGCATTTCAAAGATGCTATGACAATTATCAAACACAAGAAAATTGACACGGCATATAATATTTATTTAGCATTATATCAGGGACTTTCAGATAGTAAAAGTGAAGATGCGTATAAAAAATTTAGCCCTGATTTCTTTGATTTGATAATTGTTGACGAGTGCCACAGAGGAAGTGCCAGAGAAGACAGCAAATGGCGGGAAATTTTGGAATATTTTAATAGTGCTACACATATCGGACTTACTGCCACACCAAAAGAAACAACGGAAGTTTCAAATATTGACTATTTTGGAGAACCGATTTATACTTATTCTTTAAAACAAGGAATTGATGATGGTTTTCTTGCCCCTTATAAAGTTGTAAAAGTAACTTTGGATATTGATGCGGAAGGTTGGCGACCACCAAAAGGATTTTTAGACAAAGACGGCAATCCGGTTGAAGATAGAATTTACAACAGAACTGATTTTGATAAAAATATTGTCGTTGAGGAAAGAAGGGAATTAGTTGCAAAAAAAATCACCGATTTTTTAAAAGGTTACGACCGCTTTGCTAAAACTATTGTTTTCTGTATTGACATTGAGCACGCAGAAGGTATGAGAACTGCTTTGGCAAACGCCAATGCTGATTTAGTCAAAGAAAACAACAAATATGTAATGCAAATTACAGGCGACAATGAAGAAGGCAAACGGGAATTAGATAGTTTTATCAATCCAAGTGAAACATATCCTGTAATTGCAACAACTTCAAAATTAATGACAACAGGCGTTGATGCTCAAACGTGCAAATTGATTGTTTTGGATAGCAATATCGGTTCAATGACAGAATTTAAACAGATTATTGGTAGAGGAACGAGAATAAATGAAGAATACGGAAAAACCTATTTTACAATTATGGATTTTCGTAATGTTACTAACCTATTTGCAGACCCTGACTTTGACGGAGATCCTGTTATGATTAAAGAAGTTGGTGAAACTGATGATTTATCGGGAACAGAAGACGAAACAACAGATGAACCGATAACAGATATTATTGATGGTGAAGAAATTGTATTTCCTGCCCCACCTGAAATTGAAGGTGGTGGAGATATAGTTGCAGAACCAAAGGCAAAATACTATGTTAATGGCGTAGATGTAAATATTATCAATGAAAGAGTTCAATATCTTGACACAAACGGTAAAATCATAACCGAAAGTTTGAAAGATTATACACGAAAAAATGTATTAAAGCAATTTCAAAGTTTAGATGATTTTTTGAATAAGTGGAACAGTGCAGAAAAGAAAGAGGCGATTATTAAAGAATTAGAGGAACAGGGAATTTTCTTTGAAGCGCTAAAAGATGAAGTAGGAAAAGATTTTGACCCATTCGATTTGATTTGTCATATTGCTTTTGAAGCAAAACCATTAACAAGAAAAGAACGAGCAAATCAAGTAAAAAAGCGTAATTACTTTGCAAAATATGGAGAAAAAGCACAAAAGGTGTTAGAAAAATTATTAGATAAATATGCAGATGATGGTTTACTGACCATAGAAAGCACGGAAGTATTAAAATTAGACCCGTTAAATAAATTAGGAACACCTGTTGAATTGATAAAAGCATTTGGTTCTAAACAAAAATATTTAGAAGCATTAAAAGAATT
>JALVJU010000658.1 GCA_027034005.1 Marinilabiliaceae bacterium | reverse complement strand
AACGAAAGTTTATGTGGCCCTGGCGTTTGCTCCGGGAGCTGAAAAACCACCATCCCTTTCTGATAGCTGTTTGGCTCCGCCTGAAAATAACCGTTCATCACCATGGTACGGCTTTTATCGTCATCAATGACCAGGGTGAGATCATGACCGATACCTATACCGGTTGTGTTTATGCCATTTTCATCATACAACTGAGCGTAAAGCAAAGGCCTTGTTCCTGTCGAGCCACCTGAAACAAATGTACTTTTATTAAGATAAAGAACTATTTCAGGCCCTTGTTCGTCAAATGGAGGATCTTCACTAACTCCCCCTACAGGAATATCGTTGTTTGCCCCAAAGGCCTCCCCTCCATTGTCATCAGACGCATAGTAGCTCACTCTGGCATCAGCAATATTGTACCTGATATCTTTCGACACCATGAACTCGCTTAAATATTTGCCGTCAGTCACCGACACCTGGCCCGTGAAAATCTTATTCTGAAACATCTCATACTCAAAAGGTGTGGCTCCGTCATTACCCATGGTCATTACAGTAGAAGGCTTGTCATACATTACAATATCCATAATGCCGTTAAAGTCAGTTACGGGAGCCATATCCCCGGCAACTATCTCACCCTCGATCTTTGCTTTGGAAAGCGCCTTAATCGTATCCACATATTCATCTACAGGCTTATCGTTAACCTTTAATGTTTCCACATATTTTCCCGGATAGGCCAGAGGAATTGCCGGATCGGAAAGCAGGGTGAAATTAAGGATATTAATACTTGAGCCGGAAGCATTTTTTGTTTTTTTCATTATGTCTCCAAGCTTCAGCTTATTCCCGTTCTCATCCTTTTCGAATATATGATTGTAAAGATTGTTGTTTATTATAAAATTCAGGGAACTGTATACCAGACGGGTAGTGGTGAACAGGCCTATACCGCCCCCCACATTGTTCAGGAAAACAAGCTCCCCTGCCGATGTATGATTGTAGTCGTCGAAACGGCTGAACTCGCAAGTTGCTGTAACAAACAGAGGCAGCCTGTCAAGGTTTGTCCATGCCTCTATCATCGGGATAGTAAGTACTCTTTCGTGTGCCAGACCATTCTCTCCCCCATGGCCGGTATAGTTAAAAACCAGGGTGCCCTCAAGCACTGTTTTATCTATAAGCTCATTGACCTCAGGAAATGCCTTACCCGTCGATGTGGTAATTTTCTGGTAAGAGTCAAAATATATTTTATTGATATCAAACTCGGGATGTGAAACTGAAACTTTGCGTGCAAGCCTGTCTGCATCCCGCATATGAATATTGTTGTCCCCGTCGTCTCCCAAAAAAGTAAGCTGTGTCTTCCATTTACCCTGATATTGATTGGTCAGATATTCCTTTACCTTATTTACTGCATCCTTTGCCTCGTCAACTGTATTCACAGGAAAGCGCCCGATACCGATGTCGAGCATATCACGCCTTATATTGCCTCCCTCATCATCATCCAGGAAACCAAAAAAATCATCACTCACATATGAATATGCATGATGAATGGAATTAACGGACTGATAAGTCAATATCCTGTTTGTATTTTTATCGTCATAAGTACGGTTATCGTAGGACCCGTCACCAAAAAGAAGAAGATACTTAGGTTTTTGATCCTGTGTTGCGGCTTTTTTATAAAGCATCCTCATAAAGTCTCTTATGGCAGCAATATCAGGTTTACCGGATGAGAACTCATTGTAAAGTTTTTCATTTGTCACCACATAACATGAAAGGCCGTCCACAGACTGATGAAGTTCTGCCAGGCGTTCAGCCTCTGCTTCATAATCCTTATACGCAACGATAACATAATCGACATTTGAAACCGCATGAAGATTCTGATTTTCTACATCCTCGACATAATCAGGTTCAGGAAAATTATTCCCCGGAACAAAGGCAACATACTCCTTTAATGTATCTGCCGGTGCCATAAATGAAAACGCATTTCCTTTATGAACACCTACGATGTTCACGGGCCTTGTGAAATCGGTCACATCCCATACTGTAACACCTGGATCGGTATTACTAATATGAAAACGTGCAACATTCCCGTTCCCGACCGACTTTGTGTCCCTGAAAAGCAGTAAATTTCCATCCATAATCAGATGACATCTTGCGTTCAGGCATAAGTAATCAAGCCATCCCTGAGAAGTATTTGAGGGCAAACTGTACTTTACCTCCACGCTGACATTGTCACTGTTACTTTTAAAATATGCGACTCCCTTACCTTCATGAACATAGTAACCGGTGTAATCGGAAAAAGAGATTGGATTTATTGGTAAGGTCTGAGCCGGCATCGACTCACCATTAACACTCATCTCAAAATAAGAAGTTACATTTGCTCTTGCAATTACCGACGTGTACAACTTAACCGTATCTTCAACAGACAAATGCCTGAAATTAAAATCAAATACTTCCGACTGTTTACCGTAATAGCTGAACCATTCCCCGTACCATGTCCGTCCTGATTTTAACAAATTCTTTAATTCTTCCTCATGAAAATCGTAGGCATCGTATTTGTCAACATCTACATTAGGTGTCAGATCGGAATAATCTCTGGTTTCAATATCTTTTCCTTCCCCTGCATCCTCAGTCAGAAAGTAATATGAATAATCGCCAAAATCGTTTAATTGATGCATCCACATTCCATTCTCATCATCATATCTCCATTCCACGGTTCCTTTGGCATAAAAATACACTGCATTGCCATAATGCCAGGTCCCGTTTTCCCTCAGATCATCGAAACGAGAATCACTGTTCGCTTTGGGCAGCATTATACCGCCATTACCAAAAATTCTTACTTTCGACGGACCATTAAAGCCCCATGACTTAAGCTTAGAATATGGTATACGGTAAATGCCGTCATCGCCGGTCCTTATCTTGACCCACTTGCCTGAAGAGAGAACCGAATTGGCCGCATACTCAACCGAACCTGATGCTTTAACAGCCTTCCTTTTTTTCAGGATATCGAAGGATAATGAATACTTTAATACTTTGGCAAAATCGCTCTGTCCTTTTTTTACAAGAGGTATTATTTCTACATTCAGAACAGGTTTTTCATCTACATACGAGATGTAATAATCCCTAACAATATCAGATCCACCGGAATAATTACTACTCTTGATGATCAGGGTTTCCTCTTCTGAGGCAGGCTGTGTAAGATTGACATTCGCTTTAACTGAAATATCGTTTTTCGCTGTTCCCCGAGGCAGGTCAAATTTATTTACCATTACAGGGAGGCCTGAAATATCATCTATGCCGTTAGCATTTACAACAACAAGGCTTGAAGGCATATCCCCTCCACCCTTTTCAGGGACAGACCATTTAACCTCATAAATATATGTTGTTTGTGCACCAAGAATACCCAAAGACAGGTAAACAGCTGCGATATATGCTAAAAAATATCTCATAAAATGATAAACAGTTTCTCAAATAAAATACGGCCTGCAAATAATTCTGTCAAAAAAACTAAAAAAAAGTGTGTCGCGCACACGAAACACAAACATTTAACGTTTATAAACTGAAAAAATTGCGGAAAGGATATTTTTAAAATACTTAAAAAATCTTTTTCCGGGCATTTAGTATAACCTTTTTTTATTTTTGCAGTATAAAGGGATAAAAAGAAGTTTTAAAGCAAAACGAATTTGAAGAGTTAACTATTTATTATAACACAAGTTTATAAAGCTATGAGGTTTATTTCCAGAATCTTACTATCGTTAACCACAATTGGGTTAATAAGTTTGTCCTCCTGTGGGATGTTAGGAAAGAAAAATAATGATGTTTCATCCGTAACCGGATGGGAGTACAACAATCCTGATTTTGGCGGATTCGAATACCAGTCGGGATATGAACAACAAACAGGTCCGGGCCTCGTATTCATCGAAGGCGGTACATTTATCATGGGTCGTGTGGAGCAGGATGTAATGTATGACTGGAACAATGTTCCAAGAAGAGTAACTGTTCCTTCGTTCTACATGGACGAAACAGAGGTTACCAATGCCAACTACAGGGAATACCTGTACTGGATACATCGTGTGTACCAGGATTATCCGGAAGTGTATAAAAAAGCTCTTCCCGATACTCTGGTTTGGCGCAGGCCTTTAGCCTACAATGAACCTCTTGTGGAGAACTATCTTCGCCACCCCGCATATTCGGATTATCCGGTAGTTGGTGTAAACTGGCTTCAGGCTAATGACTTCTGCGCATGGAGAACAAACCGTGTAAATGAGTTAATCCTTATTAAAGAGGGCATTCTGGAGTTCGATCCAAGCCAGCAGGGAGAAAATAATTTTGACACCGAAGCATATCTTCTGGGGCAGTATGAAGGTATCACGGGAAAGAATCCTATGCAAGACCTTGACCCCAATAAAGATACACGACGTGTAAGATGGGATGACGGAATACTTCTTCCAAAATACCGCCTCCCGACCGAAGCGGAATGGGAATATGCTGCATTTGCCCTTATAGGTAATTCATACGACGAGCGTTTGACAAACAGAAAAATATATCCATGGAACGGACATATAGTGAGAAACCCAGACAAAAAACACAGAGGTGAATTCATGGCAAACTTCGTACGTGGCAATGGTGACATGATGGGTATGGCAGGTTCACTTAACGACGGCGGTGACATCACAATGGATGTCCATTCATTCTGGCCAAACGATTTCGGCCTGTACTGTATGGCAGGTAACGTAAACGAGTGGGTTGCCGATGTTTATCGTCCTCTTTCTTTCGAAGATGTTGATGAGTTCAGCCCTTACCGGGGAAATGTGTTCAAAACAAAAGTACTTGATGAAGAGGGTTATGTAGCAGAAAAAGACAGCCTTGGACACATCAGGTACAGAGTTGAATCAGACAAGGACATTCTTAACCGTAAAAATTACCGTACTGCAGATAACAGAAACTATCTTGATGGTGATGCCGAATCAAACATCATTACAGGAGAAGACTGGAACAATGCTGACGTGAATACCAATACTATGTATGCAGGAACACCGAACAGCAGTATGGGTAGTCTGATAACCGACCGCTCCAGGGTTTACAAAGGCGGATCATGGAGAGACAGGGCCTACTGGCTGAGCCCGGGTACAAGAAGATACCTTGATGAGCGCGAAAGCCGTGACGACTTAGGTTTCCGTTGTGCCATGATCAGAGTTGGTACTCCGGTGAAACAAGGAAAAAAATAATTTTTCTTTCAAACAATATTTTAAAGAGGTTGGCAGTAAGTCAGCCTCTTTTTTTATTTTTGTTTTGTTCCAGATAAAATTACAACCATGAACATAGAAACTCTTCATAAGATATTCCTTTCATGTACTTCCGTTACGACTGACAGCCGCAATTGTCCTGAAGGTTCCATATTTTTTGCCCTTAAGGGAGAATCATTCAACGGAAATCTTTATGCCGACGATGCTATAAAGAAAGGGGCTGAGTATGCTGTTGTTGATGACAAAAGCCTGACATATACATCAAAAGGCATAATCATAGTTGATGATGTTTTAAAAACCCTGCAGGAACTGGCTTCTTATCACAGGGACTATCTCAGCATTCCCGTACTGGCCATAACGGGAACCAACGGAAAGACAACAACAAAAGAGCTTACAAGAGAGGTATTAAAAAAGAAGTTCAATGTGAAAGCTACGGAAGGAAACCTCAACAACCATATCGGTGTGCCCTTGACCCTGCTCTCTTTTAAAGAAGACACTGAATTCGGAATTGTGGAAATGGGTGCCAACCATCCCCATGAGATAGAATTCCTATGTAACATTGCAAAGCCCGATTTCGGCCTGATAACCAACATTGGTAAAGCACACCTTGAAGGATTTGGCTCCATTGAAGGGGTGATGAGGACAAAAGGTGAACTGTACAAGTACATTTCTAAAAACAAAGGAACGATCTTCGCCAACAAAGACAATCAGTATTTAGTGAAAATTCTTCCTGGAGATACTGATATAGTTTTTTACGGCATCCGGAACAGTGACGGCCTGGTGCACGGAGAGGTCTCGGGAAAAGAATTCTTTCTGAAATTCAAATGGCACAACACATACACTGGCAACGAACACGAGATAATCACAAACCTGATAGGCAGCTACAACCTTGAAAATGCTCTGGCTGCAATTACTGTCGGTTGTTTCTTCGACGTACCTGAACATAAGATAAATGAAGCTATCTCTGAATATGTCCCTTCAAACAACAGGTCCCAGTATCTTAAAACAGATAAAAATGAAATTCTGCTTGATGCATACAATGCAAACCCGTCGAGCATGCAAAAAGCACTTGAAAACTTTAAGAACATAGACGGGAACAAAAAGGCCCTCATCCTTGGTGGTATGAAAGAGCTGGGAGAAGAGTCGGAAAGTGAGCATCGTGAACTTGTAAAAAAAATATTAGAGCTTGATGCAGACATTATTGTTCTCACCGGACCGGAATTCAAACAGCATCTGGAACTCCTTCCCAATGCTTTATTTTTTAATAATGTAGAAAAGCTTACAGAACACCTTAGAAACAAACCCATATCCGGATATAAGATACTCATAAAAGGATCGAGAAGCAACAAACTGGAATTAATTGCTCCGTTTCTTTAAAATGTTATATCTTTAATTGTCCTAAACTAAAACAAAATGAAAAAATGGTTTATGCCGGGAATTCTTGCCTGTATTTTCTCATGTATAAATATTTCATTATCATTTTCTCAGACTACAAGATCAGCCTTAAAAACAGGCACTTACCATGGAGGCCTGAATCTTGACGGGATAGTCAACGACACATGCTGGTTGCAGGCCGATTCCATTTCTAACCTCACAATGGTTGAACCGAATGAAGGCGGTACCCCCTCCTTCCCGACGGTTGTCAGGGTGCTGGCAAACAAAAAAGAGATAATACTGGGAATAATCTGTTACGACAACAGGCCGGACAAGATAACTGCCTTCTCAAAAGCCCGTGACTCCGAACTG
>JALVJU010000657.1 GCA_027034005.1 Marinilabiliaceae bacterium | reverse complement strand
AAAAATTTCGTGATACAGGGCGGGAGCGATGATTCACGCAATGCACCTCCCGGAAAACATATTGGCTACGGCAAGGCGATAAATATCGATTCGGAATTCAACGATAAGTGTTTTCACAAAAAAGGGGCGATATGTGCTCCCCGTCAGCCGGAGGATATCAACCATTTTAAGATGTCGGATATCGGTCAGTTCTACATAGTGCAGGGGAAAAAGTACACAAACGAACAGCTTGACCTAATAGAGAAGGCGGTGAACAATCCGATAAAGATAAAGCTGAAGAAAAAATATTATATCCCTAAAAAAGAGGAGCTGGCTCGTCTGAAAAAGGAGGACCCGAGAGAATTCAACAAGCTGCTGAGAAAAATAAAAGACCAGATAGCATTTGATTATGCCTTGTCGGACAAAAAAGAGTTTACTCCCGAGCAGAGGAAAGCATACACTACTGTTGGCGGTACACCCGAGCTTGACGGTGAATACACTGTTTTTGGCGAGGTTGTTGAAGGCATGGGTGTGATAGATAAGATAGCTGCCCTAAAAACCGATAAGAACAATCGCCCTCTTAAGGATGTTACCATAAGGATTGAAATAGTTAAACTGAAATAAGATGCTCCGGTATTCACTTCTCCTGCTGTTGTCTGTTTTTGTTCTGGGATGTAACCCGGGCAGTAAAAGTAATTCGAAGAAGAAACGTAAAAAGGTATTTGTAAAAGCATCGTACGACTCAAATGTGAAGGCCATCGTAAGCATTGAGACTTACGACCACTACACCCGTCGCTTGAAGTCCGGATATGGTTTTTACATCACAAGCGATATCGTAGTTACAAATCTTGACCTCATCAAAGGGTGTTACAAGGCGAAGATAGCCCCGATGAATACGGATGATTTTACCGACATCAGGGGATTTGTGGCTTACAGTTTCAACTACAACCTTGTACTGCTGAAAACACAGTACAAAAACCTGAAACACCTTAAGCTGAAATATTCGGAAGCAGAGGCCGACTCCATCTATTCCCTTTTCAGGAAAAACAAGAAACTTTTCATACGCAAATCAGGTTTGTTGAAGGAGATAAACCGGGATACTGTCAGTTTCTTCCCTGTAACCAACAAGGCGATGAGTGCCGGCAAGCCTGCTTTTGCCTTTAACCATATGCCTTTCGGTATCCTGCAAAAACGAAAGACAGACGAAGGAGAGCAATTGTGCGTATTGCCCTCAAAATGGATAGAAGAACTTCAAAAAAAGGCAAAGAGAAACCCATCAAGCTTGTATGACCTTCGAACAAAGACCAACAAGGTTTATCCATCGTACAAAAAGATTAAAGGTTTTCGAATTGTAACCGATATGGGCAACATTGAAATCCGTCTTTTCAACGAAACTCCCAAATACCGTGACAATTTCATCAAACTTGTCAGTGACCATTTTTACGACAGTCTGCTGGTGCACCGGGTGATACGGAACTTCCTCATCCAGACCGGGGCTGCAGATACCAAATATGCCAAAAAGGATGACGTTGTGGGCTGGCAGGGCCCCGGCTACACCCTGCCCATGAACATACATCCGGGAATCTTCCACTGGCGGGGAGCTGTTGCTGCATCCAAGTTGCCGGAAGGCCGCAACCCTAAAAACCGTTCCGATGGTTCGCAATTCTACATCGTATCGGGAAGGCATTTCTCTGATGAGGAACTTGATGAGATAGAGCAGGAGAAGGGGATAAAGTTCACTCCTAAACAGAGGGAAGTTTACAAGAACATAGGAGGCGCCCCACACCTTGACGGCGACTACACCGTTTTTGGCGAAGTAACAAAAGGAATGGATGTAGTTGACCGTATTGCAAATGTGAAAACCTATGCAGTTGACAGGCCGGTAAAGGATATCAGAGTTAAGACCATAGAGATAATCTGGAAATAGGGAGACCCTTTTCTAAGGCGAATAAGGTTGTTTTAATGTCTCATCGGCTGATTTATAAAATAAATCTCCTATTTTTGTCGATTATTTTATAGCCACAGGAAAAAGAAAGAAATATTATCATGATAACTAAGATAGAAGAACTTAAGAAAGAGATTGAGAACCTGAAGGCCGATTCTGCTGATGCTGCAGAACAGCTGAGGATAAAATATTTAAGTAAAAAGGGTATCCTTTCACAACTTTTTGATGAGTTCAAGACTATACCGAACGAACAGAAACGTGAGGTTGGTCAGGCGCTTAACACTTTAAAGACATTTGCCAAAGAAAAGATAAATGCCCTAAAAGAGAGTTTTGAGAACAAAGGCGGCGAGGAGCTTGACATGGACCTTACCCTGCCTGCCACATCTTTCGAACTGGGAGGAAGGCACCCGCTTTCTGTGGTCAGGAATGAGAT
>JALVJU010000656.1 GCA_027034005.1 Marinilabiliaceae bacterium | reverse complement strand
ATCCTTATGAGGTGCCGCGCCCTGCATGGGACGGAATATGGCTTAACGGAATTTACTGGGGCGAAGACATCATGACAGGAGAAAAAGCTGCGCCTGTTGTATCGATAGAACCTGCCGGAGGATACCTTTCCGGTAAGGAACAAGAGATAAAGATATCATCTTCACTGCCGGAGGCCACGATATTCTACACAACCGACGGCTCCATCCCTGACAGGAATGCCAACATATACTTCGAACCTTTCACAATCAGTACAACAACAAATATTAAGGCAATAGCTTTTGTGCCGGGGAGAGCCCGGAGCTACATCAAAGAAGCACTGTTCATCGACAGTTCTTACCAGGAACCGCCTGTGATATCGAAGAAACTCTCTCCCGGACTAAAGTACAGATACTACGAAAATGCCGTAACCAAAGCGTGGAAACTTGAAGAATTCCTGCCTGTAAAAGAGGGTACAACCCCTAATGTGCATATCCCTGAACTCGCAAACGGAGTGGAAAAATTTGGTCTCATTTTTGATGGATTCCTGTCGGTCCCGGCTGACGGGAGGTATACTTTTCACCTCTTATCAAACGACGGCAGCAGGCTTTTTATCAATGACAGGCCGGTGATAAACAACGATGGCCGTCATGCAGCTAAAGAGAAACAGGTAACCCTCAAATTGAAAAAAGGCATTTATCCCTTAACCTTAAAATATTTCCAGTACGGAGGCGGCAAAGCGCTTAAACTGTTTTGGGAAGGCCAGGGATTAAGCAAACAGGAGATAAACGAAAATAATTTCTTTCATTAAAAAATAAAATTAAAGCTTATGAAACATTTAACTTTTTTACTTACAGCAATGATTGCATTAAGCTCATGCGGTAACAGCAACGGCAAAAAATCGGAAAGTGGGACAAAACATCCTGCGATAGTCACCGAAGAGTTCATCTACGATATCAAGGACGCTCCCACACCTCAGTGCCATGCCTCAACCATTGAAGAGAGCAACGGTGTGTTGGTTGCCTCCTGGTTTGGCGGAACAGAGGAAAAGAACAAGGATGTGGAGATATGGATATCGCGCAAGGTGAACGGCAAATGGAGCAAGCCGGTTGCGGTTGCTAACGGCGTGGAAAGTGAAGAGGTGCGTTACCCAACCTGGAACCCTGTTCTTTTTAAGCCCAAAGGAGGGCCTCTGTACAATTTTTACAAGGTAGGCCCGGACCCAAGAACATGGTGGGGGATGTACATCACCTCAACCGATGACGGACAGACCTGGTCGGAACCTGTGAGGTTGCCTGACGGCATTTTAGGCCCCATCAAGAACCAGCCCATACAACTGAAAGACGGAACCATTCTTTCTCCGTCAAGTGTTGAGTACAAACACGGAAACTGGATTGCACATATCGAGGTCAGCACTGACAACTGCAAAACATGGTTGGTTATCGGGCCGCTGAACGACACCACTAAAATTGATGCCATACAGCCCTCCATCCTTAATTACGGCAATGGCAAACTGCAGATGCTCAGCAGGACACGCCAAAGTGTGATAGGCCAAAACTGGTCGGATGATTACGGGAAGACATGGAGCGACATGACACCTACCAGCCTGCCGAACCCCAATTCCGGAATAGATGCTACTACGCTGAAAGACGGCAGACAACTGCTGGTTTACAATCCCACAGGAAAAAACTGGGGTGACCGTGTGCCCCTGAGCGTGGCGATATCAAAAGACGGAAAGAAATGGGACAGGGCCCTTGATCTGGAACCTTTAACCGACAAGACGGACAGGGAGAAAGAGGAGTACTCCTACCCGACAGTCATCCAGGCATCAAACGGTCTTGTGCACATTGTTTACACCTGGGACCGTAAAACTATCAAACACGTTGTTCTTGATCCGAAAAGACTTTAAAAAACATTATGTTTTTGAATATGCCCTCTTCCTTTTTCCGGTAAGAGGGTTTTTATTTTTATTTGGTTCTACTGAGTTTTCTGTGGGTTTTCATATTTATGATATTAAACGGTTGTACAACAAAATCCACGAAATAAAAATGAGGGCTAAAACACTTACAGATTTTTCTTCGCTAATCGCAAGTCGTCAATCGCATCACTAGCATCCGAAAGTTAAGATTTTAAAAAGCCCTCAGAATCCCATATTTTTGAGTTCGATAAAAAACAAAATAAACATGGGACTCTTCAGGCGAAATAAAAATAACAATAAACCACTTATCAAACAAATCCTGGATTTAGTTCCAACTTCAGAACTCCTGACCTATCGTAAACTCAATGTGTAGCAAATTTGTAAATCATCTTAAGATCAGTACCCGGGAATATTGTTTCAGAATCGTTTAGTAAGTCCAAAATATTTGCAACAGCTTTATTGT
>JALVJU010000655.1 GCA_027034005.1 Marinilabiliaceae bacterium | reverse complement strand
TCAAAATATATTTTCTGAACATATCCGCTAAACGGGGCCCTGAGTCTGGTATCGTTCAAGGCGTTCCTGTGTGCTTTGAGTTTTGCCTCAATGCGGTGCAGCCCTGCCACTGCCTTGTCATAATCTTAGTTAGCAACACTGTTGCGTTTATGCAGCTCAATAACGCGTTCTGCCTCTGCTTTCACCTGTTCGTATTCGGCTTTTGTGGCAGAGAACTGTATCTCATAATCGCGAGGGGCCATCTCTGCTATCACCTCACCCTTTTTCACGAACTGCCCCTCCTCAACAAGAACCTTTTTTATAGGCCCGGAGATCCTGAAGGCAACATTGACATCACTTCCGGATACTATCTTTCCCGGATAGGAGAGAGTATCTTCGGCAACATATTCTTTAACACTCGCAACTTTCACCAAAGGAGCTTCATTGGTGCCGCTTTCTGTTTTGCCGCAACCTGAGAGTACCAGGACCGGCAATACAAGTCTCAAACAAAAACTAATATATTTCATCATAAAATGCTTTTCGGTTTTTAAAAGGTAACACCTCCGATCCCTAATGGGAAAAGAGGTGTTACAAGTACAACTAATCTTGATGTCTGCGAAAATAACAACCGGGCAGTTTCCTTTGCGGGATTTATCACCGAAACGTAGCAAATAGGGTGTAAAACGTAATGAGGAAGATTTTAAGCCGGACGGTAACCTCCGGGATAAAAAATAAAAAAGGGCACCGCGCTATGCGATACCCTTGGATTTGAAGTGGTAGTGCGACTCGCAGTCGCGCCACCAATACATTCATTAATTTGTGAAAACAAGTTTGTCGTCCTCGACCGTAACTTTGATCTCCTGATCCTTATCCACTGCATCGGAAAGGATAAGTTTCGACAGTTCGTTGAGCAGATGCTGCTGAATTGCCCTCTTGACCGGACGAGCTCCAAAGAGCGGATCGTATCCGGCTTTGGCAAGCCAGTCAATAACATCTTCCGATACTGTCATCTTCACACCATTCTTTTCAAGCTGCTTTATCACTTTGTTGATGTTCAACTTCACGATCTCTTTCAGCTCTTCATCAGACAATGGAGTGAACATAACAACCTCATCCACACGGTTCAGGAACTCAGGCCTGATAGTCTGGCGCAGAAGCTGGAACACTTCTCTCTCCGACTTCTCTACAAGCTCAGGCGTAACCTTGTTGCCTGCCTTCTCAAAGTTCTCCTGGATCAGATGAGAACCAATGTTAGAGGTCATAATTATTATCGTGTTCTTAAAGTCTGCAACGCGGCCTTTGTTATCTGTCAATCGGCCATCATCCAGTACCTGGAGCAGGATGTTGAACACATCAGGATGAGCTTTCTCTATCTCGTCAAGCAGTACTACGGAATATGGCTTGCGGCGTACTGCCTCAGTAAGCTGGCCCCCTTCATCGTAACCAACATATCCCGGAGGAGCACCAATAAGACGGGAGACTGAGTGTTTCTCCTGATACTCCGACATATCGATACGGGTCATCAGGTGCTCGTCATCGAACAGGTACTCTGCAAGCGCCTTGGCAAGCTCTGTTTTACCAACACCTGTCATACCCACGAAGATGAACGAACCTATAGGTTTGGTCTCATCCTGCAGACCTGCACGGCTTCGGCGCACGGCATCGGCAATGGCACGTATGGCCATATCCTGTCCAACCACCCGCTTGTGCAGCTCTTCTTCAAGATGAAGCAGCTTTTCTTTCTCCGACTTCATCATCTTTGTTACGGGAATGCCTGTCCAGCGGCTCACAACATGAGCAATATCCTCAGAGTCAACCTCCTCTTTCATCATGGCATTCTCAAGCTGCCTCTCTTTAAGCTCTGCCTTAACTTTTTCTATGGCTTCCTCTGCTGCTTTTATCTTACCATACCTTATTTCGGCAACCTTATCATATTGTCCGTTACGCTCGGCATTATCTGCCTCTATTTTCAATTGCTCAATCTCTTCCTTGTACTGCTGGATCTTCTCTACAAGCGATTTCTCGGCTTCCCACTTCGATTTCAGCTCAACATATTTCTCGTTGAGTTCCGAAAGTTCTTTATTCAGTTCTTCCAGTTTTTTCTTATCATTTTCACGTTTTATTGCCTCGCGCTCGATCTCAAGCTGCATCTTACGCCTTGCTATCTCATCTATCTCTTCAGGCACGGAGTTCATCTCCAGCCTTAACCTGGAAGCTGCCTCGTCCACAAGGTCGATAGCCTTATCCGGCAGGAAGCGGTCGGTGATGTATCGCTGCGACAATTCAACAGCTGCAATGATCGCCTCATCTTTGATACGCACCTTGTGGTGGTTCTCATACCTCTCTTTCAATCCCCGAAGGATAGAGATAGCGCTCATGGTATCCGGCTCATCCACCATCACTATCTGGAAACGGCGCTCAAGAGCTTTGTCTTTCTCAAAGTATTTCTGGTACTCACCCAAAGTGGTTGCACCGATAGCCCTCAGTTCACCTCGTGCAAGTGCCGGTTTAAGGATGTTGGCAGCATCCATGGCGCCTTCACCTTTTCCTGCGCCCACAAGTGTATGTATCTCATCGATGAAGAGGATAACTTCGCCATCGCTGGCGATAACCTCTTTTACAACACCTTTC
Source organism: Marinilabiliaceae bacterium (assembly GCA_027034005.1). Taxonomy (GTDB): domain Bacteria; phylum Bacteroidota; class Bacteroidia; order Bacteroidales; family Marinilabiliaceae; genus JAADEM01. Next base: position 4,367 of record JALVJU010000655.1, on the reverse strand, counting down.
AAACGCTCTTCGAACTCACCCTTGTATTTGGCTCCTGCCACAAGGGCTCCCATATCGAGTGAGTAAACACGCTTCGATTTCAGGTTTTCAGGCACATCACCGTCAACGATACGGTGTGCCAAACCTTCAACGATAGCTGTCTTACCAACACCCGGTTCTCCGATAAGTATCGGGTTGTTCTTGGTCCGGCGCGACAGTATCTGAAGGATACGACGGATCTCCTCATCCCTTCCGATAACCGGATCAAGCTTGCCGTTACGTGCCTGCTCGTTCAGGTTTATGGCATACCTGTCGAGGGTCTGGTAAGTATCCTCAGCCGATTCCGAAGTGGCCTTGGTACCCTTTCTCAGGTCCTCGATGGCAGCCATCAGGCCTTTCTCGGTCAGCCCTGCATCTTTAAGCATATTGCTCACCTGGTCTTTGGTTTTCAAAAGACCAATGATAATGTGTTCAAGAGTAACATAACTATCCCCCATAGTTTCTGCTGCCGCAATAGCTTTCTGCAGAACCTCATTGGCATTGTTGGAAAGGTAAACCTGACCTCCGGAAACTTTAGGATAAGAATCAATTATACGGTCAAGAACCGGCTGAATATCGGTCATGCCAACTTTTTTAAAAATATTGTTAAGCATGGCCTCATCAGTCGTGAACATTCCTTTTAGCAAATGGCCAGGCTCCACTGCCTGTTGGCCTTTTTGCTGCACAAGGGTCATTGCATTCTGAATGGCCTCCTGTGCTTTTATTGTAAATTTATCTAACTTCATATCTTAATCTCCTTTTTAATTTTTTATTTCGCCTTAACTGTATCAAACATCTTACCAGTCATTAAAAATACATTAAAACAGTCACTTTGTCACCTGAATTTCAATACATTATGACATCACTTCAGACTTTTGAAAATTTTACTGACATTTTGATAGATAGCATAAAAAAAGCGGAACAATTCCGCTTAAGAAGATATTTCAGCTAAGATGAAGCACCAGAACTACTTAAATTTTATCAATGTAGTTGACAGATCTTTTGGGTTGAAAATAACAGCATCAAAATGGCCGACCTCTCCTGATTTTTCCTTCTTTAAGATTCTGTTGAGAGAACTGTTGATCTTATCGATAAACAAGTTCCGGGCAGCATACAAAGAGTAATCGGCCGGAAGCCGGGCCACTACCTCATACTCATCGTCAGGCTTAGCAAAGAAATAGATAGGCACACCTTTCTCTTTTAGCACCCGGGCTTTTAAAGAAACGCCATTTTTAAATTTTATCGCCCTGCTTTTCGTTTTATCAATATCGACAATAATTGCATCAAAGTCCGGCAGATCTCCATTCTTCACTCTGTTATGAGCGTTCTTTACCATTCTTTGTGCCTTGTCGCTTACATTTGTACTACCATCCACGATAAGGCCGAAAGCATTGCCTCCCGAAACAGCTTTACCAACAACTTCATACTCTTCAACCGGTTTTGAAAATAAAAACAGTGGTTCGCCGTTGATCTTTTCAACTGTTGCTATCGAGGCTTTTCTCTCCTGTCCTGTGATACTCATCACAGACAAAAGCATTATAAATACTAAGATCATCTTTTTCATATCAATATTTTTTTAGACTCAATTATCTAACAAACCGATAAAAAAATTGTTTAACGACAATTTTATTTCCTGGTCGGGAAGATTTAAGACAACCTTATCTTAAAACTACTGCCCTCCTGTTTGCAGGTCACACAAAGAGAGTTATATTTGTAAAAACAAAAAAACATGAAAAGATCATTCACTTTATTCCCTGTGCTTGCATTTTTATTTATTGCCTGCACGTCAAACCCTTCAGGTAAAACCGAATCATCCAAGACACCTTCAGTAATTGTGGGAGTGGATTCCGTGCTTGCATCGCCTCAAAAATTTATTGAAAAAACAGTAAGCATTAAAGGGATTGTCGTTCATACGTGCAGGCATAGCGGTAAAAAAATGTTCCTTGCCGGAACAGATAAAAACAAATTTGTAAAAGTAATTGCAGGCCCCGGCATCAGCCGTTTCGACCAGTCGCTTGAAGGTGAGACCGTTATAGCTACAGGAAAATTAGGCCTTTTAGATGAAAAGGAAGATGAGAAACATGCATCTGAGCATGAAGGAAAAGTAATGATGAAAGCAGCCGAGACTTCTTCACAAGACAGTGCTAAGGCAGGGTGTGTTACCGAAACAAAGATTAAAAACTATCAGTTGATCTGTGACAGTTTTGAAAAAACGGAATAGTATCAAATAGTTACATTAAAACAATTTATATCTGTCCCGGCTAACTGATTTGCCGGGATTTTTTTTAATATTTGTATTAAATTAAACAATTTTTGACTCCCTTAGTTATTTAATGCAATCAGTAGTATGAATTTTAGGAGATTGAACAATGCCGTCCACCGTGACCTGGGATATTTTTTCACGGGCATGATAATTATATACGCTCTTTCGGGTATAGCGCTTAACCACCGTAACGATTGGAACCCGAATTACAGCATTACAACCAGGACCCTGACATTAATAATCCCCGACGATCTGGCCCAAAATGAATACCTCGCGATAAGTAAAATATTAAAACAGATCGGCGAAGATGGCAACTACAGAAAGCATTACTTTCCTGCCGATAATGAACTAAAGATATTCCTTAAAGGAGGCGGTTCGGTTGACATAAACCTTGATACGGGAAAAGCATTGTATGAGAAGCTCAGGAAACGACCTGTTTTCTTTGAAGTCAATCTTCTGCATTACAATCCCGGTAAATTATGGACATGGTTCTCTGATATTTTCAGCGTAGCACTCATTGTCCTGGGGGTCACCGGACTGTTCGTTCTGAAAGGGAAGAACGGGATCAAAAGAAGAGGCGCATGGCTTACCATTGCCGGAATAATAATTCCTTTAATACTTCTTTTTATGTATCTTTAAAATAAAACTTAGATATCTATGCGGTTTAACCTGAGCCTTTCATATTATTTGCATGCTTCAGAAAGGTTTATTCTTTTAATCCTCATTTTTATTTATTTATCAACTCCGGCTTTTGCATATTCTACACCTTTAAATGAGGCATTAGCCGTAACGGATACTATCGTTGTGAAACAGCGGGACACCACGATAACCTATATCCCGTTACATCAAAAGCAACTTGTCAGGGATTCTACAGATAAGAACGAGGATCCCATAGTCAACTTCTTTAATAAAAATGCTTCAAAAAGACAGATCAACAAATGGATATATGACCTTTTGATAAATGAGAAAAAACCTCCAAAGAAAAAAGACATCAACTACATTCAAACATATGCAGCAATGGAGGGTAAAAGGATAAAAAACATTTATTTCAAAAGGCTTCCTCCATTCGGATCATCGGTTAAAGACACTACAAAGAAAGCTGAAAACTGGTTGTCAAAAGTAGGAAACAACACCAGAATACCCACGTCAACAGTTATACTACGAAACAATATATCTCTGAAAAAAGGCGGTTATGTGACAAAGGAAAAGATAGAAGAGAGTGAACGTTTGCTGCGTAAAATCGGGTATATCTCCGAAGCCAAGATAATAGTAACAAAAGACCCCGTAGACACTAACTACGTTGACGTTCTTGTTATTTCAAAAGACCAGTTCCCTCACGCCTTCGATGTAGGACTGATACACAACTATCCCAAGCTCTCACTATACAGTACCAACCTGTTCGGCCAGGGACTCGGATTTTCACAATCGTACACCTTTACCCCCAAAGATGATCCCTACCATGGCTTTATCACAGGGGTAAGGATAAAAAACCTATACGGGACCCTGATCGACATGAAAGGTGCTTATACAAACAGAAACATTAAAAAGGAGGTGTACCTGCAGGGAAATAGAAATTTTTACCGGACAGAAACAAAAAACGGAGGTGGGCTTATAATTAACAGGTCATATAAGAATTTTGGCATTACAGGCTCTGAGCAAATATACTTGAACCTGCCACTTGATTACTTTATTTCCAATCTATGGTACGGACATGCCTTTGACATAAAATCAAACGGATATTTCGATAAAGGAAAATTCTATTTGTCGGTACAAAACATTAACAGGAAATTCAATTCTGTATCCGATTCCCTTAATTCCTATGATTATTTCACCAAAAACCACTTTTATTTTATATCGGCGGCCATAGCCAAACGCAGTTACTACAAAAATAAACTCATTTACTCCTTTGGTAGAACAGAGGACGTTCCTTATGGTTTTTTGGCATCAATAACTTACGGCTATAACTACAGTGAAAATATCCAGCGCCATTATATCGGTTTACATTTCAACAGCGGACAAACACTTATCCCGAACCGGGGTTACCTTGCCATTAGTGTTGACGCTACTTCATTCTTTAACAATGCAG
>JALVJU010000654.1 GCA_027034005.1 Marinilabiliaceae bacterium | reverse complement strand
ATTGACGATATTTGCAAAGAAAAGTATGTAACTGTTTTAGCCCCCATTTTTATTTCGTGTATTTTGTCGTACACCCTTCGTGCCGGAAAAATAAAAGCTGAAACAGGGTTCGAACCAAAATAGCAACCCAAGATCCGCAATAAAATATTTTTATATTGCTGTTCGATTAAGAAAATCAAACGGTTTACATTTTCATTAGCGCTAAGCAGAAAGGATATTCTGCACAATTTGCTGAACAATATTCCGGATATTTGCTCAATGAGTTGTGCATTTTTGTATCTTTGTAAAAATAGTACTGGAAAATTATGAGAACACTATATCAGAAATTTGAAACACTTTTACAAAGTACAACGACGGACTTTAAACGGTATTTATACGATAAGGTTGCGTGGGAAAGTAGAATGATTGGAATTATTGGAGCTCGTGGAGTTGGTAAAACTACAATGATTTTGCAGCATATAAAGGAAAACTTAGATAGTAAAAAAGCTTTATATGTTTCAGCTGACGATTTGTATTTTAGCGAAAACAGACTGTTTGATCTGGCAGATGATTTTTATAAAAATGCAGGAGAGAATTTATTCATTGATGAAATTCATAAATACCCAGACTGGTCACGAGAATTAAAAAACATTTATGACTCATTCCCTACATTAAAAGTTGTATTTACGGGTTCTTCAATATTAGATATTCTTAAAGGCTCTGCCGATTTAAGCCGTCGGGCAATTATCTATAAACTACATGGGTTGTCCTTTCGAGAATATTTGAAACTATTTCACAACTATGATGCCGAAGTATACAGCCTGGGACAAATTATAAATAATGATGTGAGGCTTGGGAATATTCAACATCCATTACCACTGTTTAATGACTATTTGAAGCGAGGGCACTATCCATTTGGACTAGAAAATGAAATGAGTATCCGTCTAGGTCAGATAATTATTCAAACCCTGGAATCTGATATTCCGCAGTATGCAAACTTAAATGCAGGAACCGGTAGAAAGCTAAAACGACTGCTATCCATTATTGCTGAAAGCGTTCCTTTTAAACCTAATTTTACAAAAATATCAGAAATGATTGGCGTAAGCCGGAATTCTTTGGATGATTATTTTTCATATATGGAAAAAGCGGGGCTTATTGAGCAATTACGCAATGAAACAAGTGGGATAAGAGGATTAGGAAAGGTTGATAAAGTATACCTGAACAATACCAATATCATATTCAACTTAGCCGGAGAAAACCCCAATGTTGGAAATTTGCGGGAAACATTCTTTTTAAGTCAAATGCGAGTAAAAAATAAAGTAGTATCTTCAAAAAAAGCAGATTTTGTTATTGGTCCTTATACATTTGAAATAGGAGGAAAAAACAAACAACAGAGTCAGATAGAAAAAGACGGAAAATCCTTTGTTGTAAAAGACGAAATTGAATATGGTTATCGAAATGTGATTCCTCTTTGGGCATTTGGAATGAATTATTAAAAAACAGAGCTAAAATAATGCATGTTAAACTTTCGTGGTTCTTGGCTCCGCCCCGACGGGGCTTTGTTTAGTCATAGATAGGGATTTTTTGTTATTGCTTTACCTTTTATGTGGTCAAATACATAAAGAAGCAGTTTATGATATCGGTACAATAACATTGATTTTTTTCCATTGTTATTTCGTGGATTTTGTTGTACACGCTTCCGCCTCTGTTGCAAAATAAAAGCTGAAACAGAGTTCGAAACGAAATATTAATAGTACCTTTGCGGCCTTGTTTACAAAACTATAAGAATGGAGATTAGAAATGTTGCCATAATTGCCCACGTTGACCATGGGAAAACCACGCTGGTCGATAAAATGCTTATGGCAGGAAAACTGTTCAAGGAGCACCAGCAGGTAGGTGAGCTGATAATGGACAGTAACGAATTAGAAAGAGAACGCGGAATTACGATTCTTTCCAAGAATGTATCGGTTACCTGGAAAGGTGTAAAGATAAATATTATTGACACCCCGGGTCACAGCGACTTTGGCGGTGAGGTAGAACGGGTGCTTAACATGGCCGACGGCGTACTGCTTCTGGTAGATGCTTTTGAAGGCCCTATGCCGCAGACGCGTTTCGTGCTGCAAAAGGCGCTTAACCTCGGATTGAAACCTATCGTTGTTATCAACAAGGTTGACAAGCCGAACTGCCGCCCCGATGAAGTACACGAGATGGTCTTCGACCTGATGTTCAACCTTGATGCAACCGAGAACCAGCTGGATTTCCCGACTATTTACGGTTCGGCAAAAGAGGGCTGGATGACCGATGACCTTAAGGTAAGAACTAACGATATCACAGCATTGCTCGATGCCATCGTTGAGCATATCCCTGCTCCCGATGTGCTGAAAGGCACACCGCA
>JALVJU010000653.1 GCA_027034005.1 Marinilabiliaceae bacterium | reverse complement strand
GTCATCATCGTGTCCCTTCTTTCAAGTACGAGCCGCTGGAAATCATGTATCTTTTTCCTGTCACTCTCTGTACCTACCTTATAAAAGAAATCATAAATGCGCTGATCTTCCCTCGCAAAATTTATAGGAGCCACATACGGAACCGATACATCAACATCATCAGGGAAAAATGCACGATGGTAGATGGCAGTCTGTCCCCCCTTGCTGATCCCTGTTGTTATCCACTTCCCGGTAAAAAACGGTTTTAGCATTTTGATTATCTCATGATGATCGGTAGCTACCTGCTCCACTGTCAGATACTGCCAGTCTAGCATATCCGGCGCCGACACAGAGAAGTATCTGTGCTCAACTATAACCTGGTTTGCATTCAGCAGGTATGCCGGCTCGCTCTCGTAGTTCCTGTTTGCAGAGTATCCTTCGGTGACCATCACAACAGGATGCGCATTCACCGTATCCCGAAGCGACACCCACAACCTCTGCATAAATGTGCCCTTTTCAGGATGTTTATGATCAAGCGGTTGGGTAACAAACACCTCATACCCTTTTACAAACCTGTTGTTCGGCGGGCCAACTTCCTTAATCGTCACACCCGGCATGTGGGATAAAAATTTCTCAAAGTCAATTTGCTGTGCCTGAACAAAGGAGGCAACAAAAACAAACAAGAAGATAAATAATGTATTTTTCATTAGTTTTTATTGGTTTTTTATTCTTTTGATTATTCGAGGATTTGGGGATTCAATTATAAAATTCACCTGACAATCTGCCGATTCCTCAAATCCTCAATTCCTCAATTTACCTTTCCCACCCCCTTACGCTTTCTCAGTCCTCCTCCCCTTTGGGGAGATCGGGAGGCCTGCCTGTCTAGCTGCGTAGCCAGATAAACCTGGCTGCGCAGTCAGACAGGGGCTTGTCATTCTTTACATCTCCTCATACTCTGTCCTTCTGATTATCTCTTCCTGAAGTTCCGGTGTAAGGTCATTAAAGTAATCACTGTAACCGGCAACACGAACTATCAGATCACCGTATTTCTCAGGATATTTCTGTGCATCGCGCAGAGTGGAGGCATTCACCACGTTGAACTGTATGTGGTGCCCGTCGAGGCGGAAATAGGTACGGATAAGATGTGTTAAACTGGTTATGCCCTCTTGTCCTTTGAAAAACTGCGGGGCAAACTTCATGTTCAGCAATGTTCCCCCAGTACGCAGGTGGTCAAGCTTAGCCATAGTGTTGATGACTGCCGTCGGACCTTTGCGGTCAGCGCCCTGCACGGGAGATATACCTTCCGAGATCGGCTCACCTGCCTTACGGCCGTCAGGGGTAGCAACAAGCATCTGCCCGAAATAAACGTGACTAGTGGTCGGCAGCAGGTTTATGCGGAATACCCCGCCCCGGGCAGTAGGCCTTCCGTTCACTGCATCGTAAAATATCTCAAATACCTTTGTTGCCTGCTCGTCGGCATAATCCTCATCGTTACCGTACTTAGGCGTTTTGTTTATCAGTTCGTAACGGAACTCTTCATGCCCGTCAAAGTTCTCGTTAAGCACCTTCACAAAACTTGTGAGCGTGATATTTTCATTATCAAAAACATGGTACTTAATGGCTGTAAGACTATCGGTAAGTGTTCCCATTCCCACGCCCTGAACATACGATGTGTTGTAACGTGCACCGCCGGCATTGTAATCCTTTCCGTTAGGAATGCAGTCCTCGATCAGAAGTGACAGGAACGGCACCGGCAGATTACGCATGATGACACTCTCTATCTTGTTATTCCCTTCTATCTTGATATCAATGAAGTAATTCAATTGTTTTTGATATGCCTCCATCAGGTCATTGAAAGATACGAAGTTGTCGGGAGAGCCAAGATCAAGGCCGATCTTTTTCCCCGTTCCGGGATCGACTCCGCTGTTTAGCGTCAATTCAAGTATCTTTGTCAGGTTAAAGTATCCGGTCAACCAGTATGCCTCCGTTCCGAAAGCACCTGTCTCAACACAACCGCTTGCTCCTCCCCTGCGTGCATCGATGATAGACTTGCCCTGGTTGAGCAACTCCTGGATGATAGCATCTGTGTTAAATATCGACGGCTGGCCAAAACCTGTCTTGGTTATCTCTAGCACACGGTGTACAAACCTGTCCGGGTTCTTTTTACTTATCTGTGCCATAGAGCTCGGCTGAAGGATACGCATCTCCTCTATCACATCAAGTATCAGGAACGACAGTTCGTTAACTGCATCCGAGCCGTCAGGTTTCACACCCCCGACATTGATAAGTGCAAAGTCAGTGTATGTGTTGCTCTCCTTGGCCGTAACACCCATCTTGGGCGGTGCCGGCTGGTTGTTGAACTTTACCCAGAACGACATCAGAAGCTCTTTTGCCCTCTCTTT
>JALVJU010000652.1 GCA_027034005.1 Marinilabiliaceae bacterium | reverse complement strand
ATCTGAAAATCATAACTATTAAACTTTATCTCCAGAAAAGGGTAAAACTGTACCGGAGTTACTTTGAGCGTTAAGTTCAGATACGGGGCAACACTGAAAAGTTCAGCAACTTTATACTCATACGAAACATAGTTTTCGCCACAGTGCTCTGTATGGGTCATGTCAAGGTATGTGTATTCGTTCACCACCTCAAAGCCAATCTCATTACCGCCTGAATGGATAAATTTCACACTGTCACCTTTGTCATAAGGAATGAAACTTTTCTCCTTATCTGTCAGCAAGTAACGCGCCGCCTCGTGCGACTCTTCACAGCATGAACTGACAAAAAACAAAGTCAAGATCAATAAAAAAATACTTTTTTGCATAGTTTGTTTATTTTTGGTTAATTATTGTTTTATAACTTTTACTCATCCCTTGATATTTAACGTTAAGTAATAAATCCTTATTTGTCCATCTCTCGCCAACGAAGAGTACCAGCAACAAAAATTGTCAGGACAGGAAGTGAAAAAAACCGTAATTCAATCCATCGGGTCATATACCTGCCCCATAAAAAGGATCGCTCCCGTATCTTTCTCCTGTATCAGGAACAAAAACGGCCTGTCGACCACTAATAGGACTAAACTTCCTCCCGAGCCTACACTGGTAAGTGAGGTTGTTACACATGTTACTGCTGCAGATTCCGTTCCCTCCTCATTAACCTCGATGAATGTTTTGTGATGAACTTTTGAAATGGTCAGTCCGCGAGAAGAGCTTATACCCGACAGGTCGGCATTATCGGCAAAAGCCGTTTTCATGCCAAGTTCCTGCAACGGGGCATTAAGCAACAGGTCACATTTAAAGGTGAACTTTGGAAGCTTCAAATCAACACCTGTTTTTTGAGCAGAATTGACACGGGATAAAAGAAAATTTCCATCAAGGTCTGATACCATATCTTTCAGGCACATATCTTCATGAGGCAAAACAACTATCATCCTGAAATGGCCATTGCCATAAGGAAGGGCAACACCCTTGTAATCATCTGCCTCAAAATATTCCAGGTCGGTTTTCTGCGATATCATCTTTACATCAGCCGTATGGCCGTCAGCATACCGAAAAGCGTCCTCAACAGTATCATCCTCCCTGAACTTAAACTTCCATTTACCTTTAAAGTAAACAGCATTGATCAGGAACATCACGTCATCAGGATTGATATCATCAATGATCTCATTGATCTTACCTTTAGTTTTGTCATTCACCCATCCGTTAATGACTTTTTTGCTGCCGGCAACATTTTCAAAATTCAGGCTTTTAACTTCTGCATCGTAAAACTTTTTGTTCACATCAATAAACTCCTGCTTTACCTGAAAGGTATTTCTGTACCAAATGGAGTTGGCAATATCCATTTCAATCATGTTATCGGCAGTCATAAGCGCATCACGGACCGTTTTATTTGAGCGGTTCAACTCCTCATTGTTATCTACAGAGAAACCCATCATTTCTGTCATCTCATCACGGGTGGCTCCTCTTGCTCCGTTCCATGTCATCCCAAGGGCCTGAGACACGCTCAGAGATGAGATCATCACATTCGCCTCCCCTGTGGCAGAAGCAACCTCTTTAAAAAGGTTAATGCCAAATTCATTAGATCCGTCAACTATCTCCTGTGATTTCAGGTCAAGTTTTATCGGGGCGTATTCCTGAGGCTCCTCAACAGATTCGGAACAGGAAACTAAAGCCAATAAAGCAATAAGGGTTAAGAACAAGTTTAGAGTTTTCATATTGTATTCGAATTTTGCGAATTGACACAAATTATGCTAATGAAATATTGGTTGTAATGCGTATAACATTTTATAAATCCTTTATTATTCCAGCACTAACTTTTGTATCCTGCGGTACATTATTTTTTCTTTGGGAAAGCCAAAGCAGAATTCATTTGAAAAATCTATCATCAGATCATCACCGTCAAGCTTAAACCTGTGCTTTGTCTTTTTCACAAGTATCTTCATCATGCCGCTGTAACCGATCTCGAGGGAATCTCCCTGCACGGAATAATCATAGTGATCATAACGCATATTCTCCGAAGAATGGAAGAAACTGCCATCATCAATAAAGTAAAGTGTATCACTCATGGCCTCAGATATCCATTCCCCATTCAGGTCATTTTCTGTTACAGTCTTTTCACATCCGGCAAGAAATGATAATGCTACTACCAATGAAAGAATCAAAAAAGTTTTAAACACAGCTCCTGTTTTATAGTTTCACAATACAGCAAGAAAAGCATTTTTATCCGGCTTTTTATTACTTGACGCAAAAAAAATAACATAGTTGCGTATCAGCAAAAAAAAAGGAGCCGGCCCGAAAGCCAACCCCTTTAACAAAAACCGGATAAAAACAATTACTAAAAGCTATATCGAATAAACATTTCCATATCAACATCCACTGTACCGGTCATTCCGGAACTGTAAAAAGTTTCACCTTTAAGCGACAGTTCGATATTGCTGTTGTCTGTTCCTGCTACAATGTTATTTATCTTTTTAACCAATTCACTACGGCCGGCATCGGACAATACCCTAAGCAACGGAACAATCGAGGCCTCATCTTCCAGCGACACAAGAAGGTCCTCGTCAAGAAGCTGCACATCACTGTCACCATCTTTAATTGTTAAATTGACTACTGCAATATTTGCTGAGTTATTTTTATTTGTTTTAACCTCTAACCAGATATCATTAAGAGTGACAACTCCGTTAAAATCAACATTCCCTGCAACACTCTTAATGTTTTCGGCAGGAATTTCATCTTCCACAATAAAATCGGGATCTTCTACCGAAAATTCCACACTCTCTTTAAAAGTAGGAGTAATAACTGTTTCCTCCTGCTGACAAGCGATAAAACTTAAAGTGATAAAAACTATAAAAACTAAATTTTTCATGACTGTAATTTTTTATCCGATAATAATTGTTTTCTGTTTAATGTTACGCCGGTATTTTTAATGTGTTCTTTTATGTTGATTAACAACCTGAAAAAAATGAGGAAATGCAGTTTTGTTTTTATGAAACCTTTATTCCGCAAGAGTCTTTCTGCTGCAACCTCCAAAGTCACACCATTATTGAAAATGCTCGTTTGAAGCTTCTCACCGTAGCTAATGCTACGCCTGCGATGCTTCTTCACTGCGCCCGCCTGACCGCGACAGTCGGGCAGGCTTTCCAATACTGTCACACCTTTGAAGCCTGTCTGCCGCCAGGCAGGCTTTCGCGACGAAACACCCTTGAGGATTTAAGGTGAAAAAGAAAAGCCGCTTGCTGAAACATCAACAAACGGCTTACATTTAAATAAATATTTTTACCTCAATCAAGGAATCCCTGTTTCCTCAGAACATCAAGCAACACCTTACTGAAGTGCTCATTGTCAGCTTTCTTGTATCGCACATCGGTAAAGACCTGAGCAAAGGTTTCTTTGTTGTTCTCTTTAACAAATGCTTTGTTCTCTTCCAGGTTTTCCTTTTCCGAATAATACTTGTCGATGTCATCCGGAGAATAGTCTTTGTAACTTTCGTAATGCACAACGGCATCAAGAGGCAGGCGGTCTGTCAGCCCCGGATTTTCGGCAGGATAACCAATAGTTACGGTAGTTACCGGCACAACGCCCTTTGGCAGGTTCAACTGCTCAATGATTTTATCTGCCATGTATGTGGTAGTTCCGAGATAACAAATGCCCAACCCTTTTGACTCAGCAGCCACACACACGTTCTGTGCTACAAGCAAAGCATCTATCGCAGCAGTCATGAACGACAAAAAGTTGTCGTAACCTGGTTCTGCATTGCGCTGCTCACACCATTTGTTGAAACGGTTGAAGTCGGCACAGAAAGTCAATACTACAGGAGCATTGGTCACCATGGGCTGGCCGAAGTGAAAAGGTGCAAGCTCTTTTTTCTTTTCCTCATCACGGGTTATAACAATGCTGTAAACCTGCATATTCCCTGTTGTAGATGCCCGCACACCTGCTTCCAGTATCTCGTTCAGCAAAGCATCATCTATATTCTTATCACTGTACTTACGTATGGTACGGTGGTTTTTCAGTATGTCTATCATGGTTTTCTATGGTTAAAGAGTTAAAGGGCTCTAGTGTTATGTTAAGAAAAATATGTCGTATTACATGCCTGCCCCGCACCCTTAAGTTCCCTAAAGGGAGCCTATGCACGTGGCATTCCCCTTTACGGGTCTGGGGTGAAATACGCCTGACATGACACTATGATTAAATACACCCACATTAAAACCTTTCAACTTTCAAACTTTTAACTTTACAACTTTATGAACTTTATAACTTTACAAACTTTCAAACTAAATCCAACTTTTTCAGTTCTTCGATAAGTTTTGCTTTGTTGTTGTCTTCCATGGGGCACATGGGTGAGCGGAACGACTCTTTTATCTTGCCCATTTCAGCAAGAGCGGTCTTAACAGGAATAGGATTTGATTCGATGAACATCATATCCATCAGTTTACGGTATTTGTAAAACAGCTCCCTGGTTTTTACGGCATCTCCGGCAAGTGAAGCATGCATCATATCCCTGAACTCGGCAGGAATAACATTTGCAATAACCGAGATGCAACCATCAGCACCGATAAAGTTCATTGCCGATGACAGAAAATCATCTCCACTGAATACCTTAAAGCCGTCCGGTTTGTCTGCTATCAATGATGCTGCAATGCCAAGTGAACCTGATGCTTCTTTGATACCGATGATGTTGTCAAAATCCTTTCCAAGCTGAATTGCCACATCAACGGGGATAGCTGAACCTGTACGTGAAGGCACGTTGTAAAGGACGATAGGGATATCAACTGCCTTTGCCACTGATGAGAAGTGCAGGTACATACCTTTCTTTGTCGGCTTATTGTAGTACGGACCGACAACCAGTGCAGCATCAACGCCGATCTCTTTTGCTTTTTTTGTGTATGCAATCGCATCGGCAGTATTGTTGCTGCCTGTTCCTGCAATTACAGGAATGCGTCCGTTAACTCTCTCTACAGCCCTGCCGATCACCATTGCATCTTCTTCCTTTGTCATCGTGGCAGCCTCACCGGTAGTTCCGCAAACGACCAGACCGTCTGTTCCATTTTCAAGATGAAAATCTATCAATTTGTCAAAAGACACAAAATCTATCGAACCATCCTCGTGGAATGGCGTAACTATCGCAACAATTGCTCCTTTCAGATCTTTTATAGCCATACCTTTAATACTTTATTATTTTGTTACAAATGTATCAATAGGTGGGCATTAAAAAAAGCATTTCAAATAAAAAACATTCCTGTAACATACCGTTAATTTTTTAACATTATTATCTTTGTAAAAAAATAAGTCATGGTAACAGTCAGTCAGGCAGTAGAGAAAGTGATCAAAGTAAAGCCTTTTGTTGTAGAGGCATTGTGTGAAGGGATACTGAACAGTTCGTCCCTGGCCCGCCAGATAAAACCCAAAGTTGAGAAACTCACAGGGAAAGAAGTAAAAATGGGCGCCATAGTTATGGCATTGAACCGCCTTGTCCCGCAACTTGATTATTCGTTAAGCCAGAACCTTGAAAAACTGCTTGAGTCGCTGGGCGATATTATCGTAAGATCGAACCTGACCGATTACACATTCAAGAACAGTAACAACATCTTTTACTGCCACACCAAGGTAATGCAAAAGATAAGCAATCAGCAGGATGTTTTCTACACGCTTGTACGCGGTGTGTTTGAATCGAACCTGGTTGTAAGTTCCACTTATGAGAACCTTGTGGAAGAGCATTTCAAAGACGAAGAGATGATCTTCAAGCAGGACCGCCTGTCCGCAATCACGCTGAAACTGCCGGCAAGCAACATTACCGTAACCGGTTTCTACTACCACATTATGAAAGCCATCGCCTGGGAAGGCATTAACATTAAAGAGGTGGTCTCTACCACTAATGAGTTTACTGTTATTGTCAACGATGAAGATGTTGACAGGGCTTTTTCCATACTAAAAAATCTAAGGATAACTGATAAGTAAAACCATTCCCTTAAGCTGTTTTCGCATATCCTAACCATGCCATTTGTCATGTTACTAATTTTTGGCAACTTATTATTTTATTCCTTTATGCAGATTAGTTAATATTGCCAAAAATTTTAAAAATAATATTATGAATAGGATAATCTACATTTTCATGATCGCCGTATCAATGGCGTTCTTACAATCCTGCAACAATCAAAAGGATATGGAGAGAGTTAAAGCTATAGATCCCGCAAACATGGATCTGTCGGTAAAACCCGGCGATGACTTTTATGAGTATGCAAACGGTGGATGGCTGAAAACACATCCCATACCGGCCGACAAAAGCAGGTACGGCACTTTCGACGAGTTGATGGACAACAACGAGAAACAGCTTAAAGAGCTTGTAAACGAACTGCTTAATTCAAAAACAAAAAAAACAGGCATTGAGAACAAGATCTCAACATTTTATCAAACCGGGATGGACTCTGCTGCCATTGAGAAAAACGGCATTGAAGTTCTAGCAGGGGAGTTTAAAAAGATAGATGCCATTGAGAACAAGAAAGATGTGGAGAATGAGATCGCATACCTTCACCAATATGGTATCTCTCCCGGGTTCCAGCTTTACGGTGCTGCCGATGACCGCAACAGCAGCATGGTCATCACGCAGTTCTATCAGGGCGGGCTCGGAATGCCGGACAGGGATTACTACCTTAGCGATAATGAAAGGTTTGCAAAGATACGTGAAGAGTACATCGATCATGTAGCTAAGATATTTGAACTTTCAGGGGAAAATGCTAATAAAGCAAAAGCTGATGCCAAAACGGTTTTCGAGCTGGAAAAGAAACTTGCTGAAGTATCAAAAGACCGTCTTGCTCTTCGTGATCCCATAAAGAACTACCACAAGATGAATGTAGCAGAGCTTAAAGAAGCTGCTAAGGGTTTTGACTGGAAAAGCTATCTTAACAATGTAGGGCTCGGACACATCCAAGAACTGATTGTCGGACAGCCGGAATTCATCAAAGGATTCAGCAACCTGATACAAAGTGAGCCGGTTGA
>JALVJU010000651.1 GCA_027034005.1 Marinilabiliaceae bacterium | reverse complement strand
GATTGTACGGTAATAGTTACTTGAAACCGCCTTGGTACGATGGACGTATGCCGGGTGGTGTGGGGGGACAGCGGCGCGAGCCGCTTCCTACCCGATTAACCCCGTCCGTCAGGGCGGGGATACCAATCATTAAAATCAAACGTGGTTGGCGGGATTTTTGACGCGCAGCATTCAAAAATCATGACAACCGCAATACGCGACTGATTGGGGGAACAGAAAAACTTAAAGTTGTAATTGAAAATTATGGGACACGTTCCTGCCTGTCTAATTGCGTAGCCAAGTACATCTAATTGCGTAGCCGGGTAGAATATAACTGAGTAGACAAGTAGACCTGCCCGAATGCAATAGTCAGGCGGGCCCGACTGCGCAGTCAGGCAAACAGACCTATGTCTTCCAGATTCCTCTGTGTCAATGTGCCTCTGTGTTATTCATCCTTAAAAAAATGCATATTGTCTTAAACCCTTTATTTTGGGCAAATATTAGCAAATACATAAATTTTACTATTTTTGATAAAAGAATTGTTATCAACATGCCGAAATCACTTGTAAATCCCAATGCCTCATTTGGCAGCGTAGCTGTTTTCATGACAGCCATCTCCACCATTCTCGGGGCCATCCTGTTCCTGAGGTTCGGGTATGCCGTGGCCAATGTGGGATTGAGCGGAGTGATAGCGATAATCCTTATCGGACATCTGGTGACGATCCCCACAGCTCTTGCCGTGGCCGAGATCGCCACAAACCAGCGTGTTCTCGGCGGCGGCGCTTACTACATCATTTCACGTTCGTTCGGACTGAATATCGGAGGGGCCATCGGGCTTGCACTCTATCTTTCACAAGCGATCAGTGTAGCTTTTTATGTAATTGCTTTCAGTGAGGCCTTCGATCCGCTGATTGAATATTTACACCTTGAGACTTACATGGATCCTATCCTCATGAAGCGACTTGTTGCCCTGGCAATAATGGCAATACTGTCGGTGATCGTGCTGTGGAGAGGGAGCAACATGGGAATGAAGGCGCTTTACTTTGTTGTAGCGCTGCTGTTTATCTCCATCATATTTTTTCTGCTTGGCAAGCCAATAGTTGACAATCCCGAGATATCACTGACAAAGACCATTGAAAACCCGGATTCCTTCTTTTATGTCTTTACCATCATCTTCCCTGCATTCACGGGAATGGCAGCCGGACTGGGTTTGTCGGGAGACCTTAAAGATCCGAAAAAAGCTATCCCGAGAGGAACACTGCTTGCCACTTTGGTGGGCATGATCATTTATATCCTTGTAGCATTCAAACTGGCAAAGAGCGCAACTCCCGAGATGATGGCCGAGGATCAACTTATAATGTCAAGGATTGCCATTTGGGGCCCGATTATCCCCATTGGCCTGGCTGCTGCGGCGCTGTCGTCGGCTATCGGGTCGATACTTGTAGCCCCCAGGACACTCCAGGCAATTGGTTATGATGCCATCCTGCCGGCAAACAAACTGAACAGCTGGTTTGCCAAGGGAAAGCCCAAAGACAACGAGCCTGTGAACAGTGCCATTGTTACCATTATCATTGCTTTCTTTTTCATAGCCATCGGGGACATAAATTTTGTAGCGCAGATAATATCCATGTTTTTCATGGTAACATACGGAGCCATCTGTCTGATATCTTTCCTTGAGCACTTTGCAGCAGACCCGTCTTACCGGCCTACATTCAAACAAAACAAATGGTACTACTCACTTATCGGGGCGTTGCTGTCGTTCTGGCTGATGTTCAAAATGAACTGGCCCTACGCACTGCTGTCTGTATTGATAATGGGAGCGATATACCTGATGGTAACAAAAACGAGGGCCGAGAAACAAGGTCTTGGAAAACTATTTAAAGGTGTGATCTTTCAGCTTAGCCGTCAGATACAGATATTTGTACAAAGGGCGAACAAAGAAGACCAGGAGTACAACTGGCGGCCATTTGTGATATGCGTCTCAGAAGCCTCTTTCACACGGCAGTCGGCATTTGACCTTTTGCGGTGGATATCCCATAAGCATGGGTTTGGAACTTACATTCATTTCATAAAAGGATACCTTAACAGGGAGACTTATCTGGAATCTCAAAAAGTACTGAACCGGCTGATAAAGATGGCCGAAGGAAGCGACAGCAGGGTTTATCTTGATACCATCATAAGTCCGTCGTACACATCGGCTATCGCACAGGTCATTCAGCTATCCGGAATATCAGGAAAGGGAAACAACCTCATTCTTTTTGAATTTTCCCGTATGCAACCCGACCACTTAAAGTATGCCTTTGATAACTACTCATTGTTCGAAGCTACTGGTTTCGATGTGTGCATTCTTAACACAGGCGAAAAAGGATACGGCTTCCATCTCGAAATACACGTATGGATAACATCAGAGGATTTCCGCAACGCCAATCTGATGATACTGCTGGCATACATCATCTCGGGACACCCCGCCTGGAAAAAGGGAGTTATCAAGATATTTGCCATGTTCCCGCAAAGCCAGATCGAAAAGCAACGGGAAAAACTAATCAACCTCATCAAGACAGGCCGCCTGCCCATATCCCCGGGCAACATAACATTCATAGCAGCGCCTAAGGATTCATCCACAAAAGAGGCCATCATAGATAAAAGCCGGGATGCCGATCTTACCATTGTAGGGTTCTCTCCCCAAAAGATCAAGGACAACATGAACGAGATCGTGGATTATGGCAACATGGGAAATATCCTGTTCGTTAATACTTATCAGAAGAAGAAGATCGAATAATAATTCCCGATACCGAAATGCATTTTAAGTATAAATACGAACATGCTCTTGATTCTCCCGAAAGGACCCTTGAGCATAAAAAGGTCATACGCTCAAAACACTTCTTACACAAATTATATCTTGAATGGTATGAGGAATTTATCAAGGAGACAGAAAAGAATCCTGAAGGCACTTTCCTGGAACTGGGATCCGGAGGCGGTTTCTTAAAAGAGGTAAAGCCTTCGGTTATTTGCTCTGATATTCTTGACCTGCCCGGAAACGACATGACATTTTCAGCCCTGGAGATGCCTTTTGAAGACAATTCCCTCGACGGGATTTTTATGATCGACACCTTTCATCACATACCTGACAGTGAGAAGTTTCTGAAGGAAGCTATAAGAGTGCTGAGACCCCAAGGAAAGATGATAATGACAGAACCGGCAAACAGCCCGTGGGGCCGCCTTATCTACAAAAACCTCCACCATGAACCTTTCAATCCTGAAGGTGACTGGACTTTCCCGCAAGAAGGGCCACTCTCGGGTGCCAACGGGGCATTGCCCTGGATCGTCTTTGAAAGGGACAGTGAAAAGTTCAGAAAGCTTTTTCCGGAACTGAAAATCACAGATGTGAGATACCATACCCCGTTCCGTTACCTCATCAGCGGCGGATTAAGTTTCAGGCAGCCGGTCCCGGATTTCTCTTACCCTGTTTTTAAAGCTATCGATGATCTGTCTGTCCGGGTATCAAAAAAGATATCAATGTTCGTAACAATAAAGATCGAAGCAAACAAACGGCTCTGATACCAGCATTTTTAAAACAAAAAATTACATTTGTAAAACTTTTAAGCTCTTATTCATCATTTAAGGAATATTTTATGAAAGCAAAAACAAAAGGCAAGCAGGAGGAACCGACGGGCCATTTTTCAAAAATAAACTCCTATTTACAAAAGAATAGTTCAGCTATTTTCTGGACAATCTACGGGATCAGTATTCTTTTCAGTCTTCTGTTATTCAATATGAGGATAAGTGAAGGCGGGGACGACAGCACATATATCATCAGGGCATACAATTTTCTGAAAGAAGGCATCTTCCCCACATTCCAGGGGCCTCTCTATCCGATGTTCCTGTCACTTGTGATCTGGATATTTGGGATTAAGATCGGGATTCTCAAACTGTTCTCCCTGTTCTTCATGGCGATATTCTTTTTCCTTTTTTACAAAGCATACAAAGACAGGGCAACCCCGCTGGTCCTTTTTGCCACATTACTTATCATGGCCGTGAACTCTTATGTTCTCTATTTTTCCAGCCAGACTTATTCCGAGGCAATGTTCATGGCCCTTCTTGCCTGGTTCATCATTGAATTCTTCAAATACATAGACACTGTCACCGGTAAAGAGATAAATATCCGCAGCCTTTTGTTACTGGCAGTCATAGGGCTCGTCCTTACACTCACCAAGACCATTGGTGGCGGGGTGATCATTGCTGCTGTTATATTTTTATTGACAACAAAGGATTACAAAAAGGCCGGAATATTTTTCCTGCTGTTCTTAGGCGTGTCGCTGATCTGGTTCCTTTTTAAAGGAATGATATGGGGATTTGTTTCGGGAATATCAAGCCAGGCCAACACCCTTATCTACAAGCACCCTTATGACCTTTCTCAGGGCAAAGAGACTTTCACGGGATACCTCATGCGCATTGTTGACAATTCCAACCTGTACCTTTCGAAACAGTTCCTGAAAATGACAGGATTCCTTAAACCTACAGCCATAAGGATACATCCATCCTTAACGGTTATTTTGTATCTGTTCTTCATCTTTTCATTTGTATCTGTTTATAAGAAAAACAAGTATCTGACATTTACAGGAATACTTGTAATTATTATGCTTGGCATTACTTTTGTGTCACTGCAAAAAATATGGGACCAGTACCGCCTTATCGTTCCTTTTTTCCCTTTTATGGCCCTGATGCTGACGTCAGGGATCACGGAACTTTTCAAAAAGAAGAGACTGATACGTTACCAGATAGTTGCCACACTCTTCCTCTCCCTGACCGTGCTCCTGACAGCAAATCAATCATTCCGGAAAATGGACCTCATCACTTTGCGCAGTAACCTTATGGGCAATAAATTCAAAGGTTATACCGATGACTGGGCCAACTACCTGAAAATGGCCGAGTATGTCGGCAGGCATCTTGACGACAATACGTACGTAGCCTGCCGCAAACCCAACATGGCCCAGATAATGGCAGGCGGCAAGAAATTTTATGGCATCTACAGAGTTAAGACCACAGACCCTGACTCTCTGCTGAAACAGCTCCGTGACAGACATGTCACACATATCATCATGGCCAATCTGAGAAAAAATCCCAGGATAAACAACGGGATGACAATAAATACAATAAAGCGGCACATGTCCTACATCGCAAAAAAGTATCCAAAAGTATTTGTTCCTGTTCACCAGACAGGAAGCTCGGAACCGGCCTATCTATTTTATATCAACTATCCCACGCAAGAGAAATGACACGTAAAGAAGAATACAAAGAGTATTTCGTAAAGCACTCAGACACCTGGGTTAAATACCGAAAGAAGAGAGCGTACTACTGGGACTCCATAACACAATATTGCAATTACTTCATTCAGGATGACAACAAAGTTCTGGAGATTGGTTGTGGTTCGGGTGAGATGATTGAAAAGCTTAACGGTTCATCAAAAACAGGAATAGACTTTTGTGAGCCATTGATAGAAAAAGCACGTGAAAATTTTCCCGGGATCCGTTTTGAAGTAATGGATGCTGAAGATTTATCACTTGATGAAAAATATGATGTCATCATCCTGTCGAACCTGATAGGTGTACTTGAGGATATTGAGGCAGTTTTCAATCAACTCCATAAAGTTTCTCATAAAAGGACAAGGATCATCGTAACATATTACAGCAGGTTATGGGAACCCGTCATTCGTTTTGCGGAAGCCATCGGCATTAAAAGAAAGATGCCGCCACAGAACTGGCTTTCCACACATGACATCTCAAATCTGTTGTACCTGGCGGGATTCGAGACATACAAACACAACCGCAGCATGTTCATCCCTTTCAGGATACCTTTGATATCTCCTTTCTTCAATAAGTTCCTGTCAAGGCTCCCGTTACTGAACAAGCTCTCTTTGAACCGCTTTGTTTTTGCACGCCCCTGTCCCCCGTCGAACAGTGAAAGTGCAAAAAACGGATATTCCGTATCGGTTGTTATTCCTGCCCGTAACGAGAGCGGAAATATCGAGGCCGCGATAAAAAGGGTGCCGGAAATGGGAAGATTCACTGAAATAATCTTTGTTGAAGGCAACTCTACGGACAACACCTGGGAGGTTATCCAAAAAATGCATGAGAAATACAAGGATAAAAGGCCTATACAGATCATGCAGCAGGACGGCAAGGGGAAAGGTGATGCAGTAAGAAAAGGTTATGCCGCTGCAAAAGGGGATATCCTGATGATACTTGATGCCGACCTCACTGTAGCCCCCGAATACCTGCCAAAATTCTATCTGGCCATAGCTGCCGGGAAAGGTGAATTCATCAACGGTGTGAGACTGGTGTATCCTATGGAGAAAAAAGCGATGCGCCCACTGAATACTCTCGGCAACTATTTTTTCAGCAAACTGTTCAGCTGGATACTTGAAATGCCCGTGAAAGACACTCTTTGCGGCACCAAAGTGATGTTCAGAAACGACTATCTGAAACTTGCAGCGAACAGAAAGTTTTTCGGGGATTTTGACCCGTTCGGGGATTTCGATCTGCTCTTCGGATCTTACAAACTTAACCTTAAGATCATTGACCTGCCTATCAGGTACAGAGAACGAAAATACGGAGATACAAACATATCAAGATTTAAACACGGTATGGTGTTGTTGCGAATGTCAATATTTGCGGCAGGTAAAATAAAATTCAGGTAAGTAAATCACAGAAAAAATAGTGTCGCGACGACATGCCCATCCCCACAACCTTAAGTTCCCTAAAGGGAGCCTTCACGCATTGAGGGGCCATGGATGTGGGAAGTATGTCAAAACACCGCTGACATGACTCTCTGCCAAACCGGATCTCCAGGCAAACCTCAGTTCGCCCTTGATCCTGCTAATGCAACAGAACAGGCATATCCGCGCACAAACAAGTCCCACAGGGACGACATTATGGGTGTGCCGGGCATACCATTAAGCTAAAGGGTTAAAGTCCCGAGGGAGCCCTTATGACGGGAATCCCCTAGTCGAAAGCAAGGGTGTCCATCGCGAGGTGGAATCTGAAGGAAGCTGAAGGCAA
>JALVJU010000650.1 GCA_027034005.1 Marinilabiliaceae bacterium | reverse complement strand
GCAAGGCAAATCAACACCCATAAAACATCGGCCATCTCATCCCCCAGGCCGGCATCTTCTTCCCCTTTCTTGAACGACTGGTCACCATATTTCCTTACCATTATCCTGGCCAGTTCTCCCACCTCCTCAGTAAGGATAGCCATATTCGACAATTCGCTGAAATACCGGACTCCATACTTTTTTATCCAGTCATCTACCTTCTGTTGAGCTTCTTTCAATGTCATTACTCTTTTCTTTTGCTGTCTATAACAATAGTTACCGGTCCGTCATTTATAAGTTCTACCTGCATGTATGCTCCAAAGGTTCCGGTACCTACAGATTTATTCAAACCTGTTTCAACTGTTTTTACAAACTTTTCGTAAAGCGGTATTGCTATCTCCGGAGGCGCTGCATCAATATACGACGGCCTGTTCCCTTTTTTAGTCCTTGCATGAAGCGTAAACTGACTTATGACCAACACCTCTCCTCCAACATCCAGAACCGATCTGTTCATTACTCCATTATCATCATCAAAGATACGCAGGTTAAGCAGCTTTTTTGTTATCCACTCTAAATCCTGATCATCGTCAGCAGGCTCAAAACCGGCAAGGACCAATAGTCCCAGTCCTATTTGTGATTTAACTTTTCCCTCTATGGAAACCGATGCTCTTGTTACTCTTTGAATTACTACACGCATTTTTAATATCTTTGTTTCTAAAATAGATCATATATTTCTATTTTCATCAAAATTACTTCTTAATATTAAAATGCAAGGTATTTTCAGCAGGGAATTCGATCCCGCATTTAATTTAGCTACGGAAGAATATCTCCTAAGAAAAAAAAAGGATGATATCTTTTTCCTCTACATAAACGATCCTTCGATAATTGTCGGTAAGCACCAGAATACCCTTGCAGAGATAGATTATGATTGCATTCTGAAAAATGACATACCCGTATATCGCAGATTATCAGGAGGTGGCACTGTATATCATGATCATGGGAACCTCAATTTTTGCTTTATCACCAATGAAAAGCAAGGTGATCTGATTAATTTTGACAAACATAGCACACCCATAGTAAAAGCACTTGAATCACTTGGATTAAAAGTTAAAATAGGTAAACGGCATGATTTAAGTATCAATGATAAAAAGATTACAGGAACAGCATCTCATGTGTACAAAAACAGAGCAATGCATCACGGCACTCTTCTTTTTTCTGCTGATCTAACCGTGCTGAACAAATGCCTGAACGGAGATTACAAAAATTTCAAAAGCAAGGGTGTAAAATCTGTAAGAAGTACGGTTACGAATATTTCAGATCATCTACGGCAGAAAATCTCAATGGAACACTTCAGTTCATACATTTATAAATATCTGCTTTCTTATTTTAAAAATGCCTTGCCCTGTGAGTTATCAAATGATGAAATTTCTAATATCAACGAATTGATAAAAGAAAAGTATGGAACGTGGGAATGGAACTTCGGATACAGTCCCGTTTATGAAATTGAAAGGTCGATGGAAATCAACGGCAGTAAGATCATATCATACCTGAAAGTAGAAAAAGGGTTTATCAGGGAAATATCCATAATTTCTTCAAACAATGCATACCAAAGTGAAATGGATAAAATATCAGGAGCTTTAAAAAATATTCAGCACAACAAACCGGTTATTCAAAGAACTGTTCCACGCAATTCTTTAATTTCTCATGAAAATCTTCTAAAACTGCTTTTTTAATTTATCAAATTTTATACTCTTATTTGTTTGAATAACAGAGAGATGTATTATTTTATCTCGTCTTTTAGTGCACTATAAATTAATTTTCCTTTACTCTTGCCCAATAGGGCTGTTAATTCGGCCTCTGTTGCCTCTTTTATTTTGTTAAATGAGCGGAATTTTTTGTAAAGTGCATGAATTGTCTTCTCTCCCACTCCGGGAATATTTTCGAGCTGCAGTTTAACGAAATCAGAAGAGCGTTTATTCCGGTGAAAAGTTATTCCGAACCTGTGTGCCTCATTCCTCAAATTTTGAATGACCTTTAATGTTTCGGAATTTTTATCGAGATACAAAGGAACCGGGTCACCCGGATAAAAAAGTTCCTCGAGACGTTTTGCAATTCCTATTACTGCTATCTTATCCTGAAGATCCAGTTTACGCAAAGAGTTCATCGCTGCTCCAAGCTGTCCTTTACCACCATCAATAATAATCAGTTGAGGCAACTGCTTTTTTTCTTCAAGTAATCTTTTGTACCTTCTGTAAACCACCTCTTCCATCGATGCAAAATCATTTGGTCCCTCTACTGTCTTTATGTTAAAATGCCGATACTCCTTTTTTGCCGGTTTGGCATTTTTGAAAACAACGCATGCAGCAACCGGATAATGACCCTGGATATTGGAGTTGTCAAAACACTCTATCTGAA
>JALVJU010000649.1 GCA_027034005.1 Marinilabiliaceae bacterium | reverse complement strand
CGTTCAACATGCAGCTTCTTGCGAAAGACAACGATATAAAAGTGATAGAGTGTAACCTTAGGGCTTCGCGGAGTTTTCCGTTCGTTTCAAAAGTGCTAAAGGTTAACCTTATTGATATTGCTACAAGGGTAATGCTCGGGCTTCCTGTTGAGAAACCGGAAAAGAGCCTTTTCGAACTGGATTACGTGGGAATAAAAGCTCCGCAATTCTCGTTTGCACGACTTTTGAAGGCAGACCCGGTACTTGGTGTTGATATGTCATCTACAGGAGAGGTCGGCTGTATCGGAGATAACTACTACGATGCTGTACTTCAGTCGATGCTCGCCGTGGGTTACAAGATACCCGAGAAGAACATCCTGATATCTTCCGGTCCGCTGCGTTCCAAGATGGAACTTCTTAACAGTGCACGGATGCTGAAAGAACGTGGTTACAACCTGTACGCCACAGGAGGAACACATAAGTTCTTTAAGGAGAACGGGGTCGAGACAACTCTTCTGTACTGGCCTAACGAGAATAAGTCGCCGAACACTCTTGAGTACATCAGGAACAAGAAGATAGACATGGTGATCAACATTCCTAAAAACCTGAGTAAGGATGAGTTGAAAAACGGATACCGTATTCGCCGTGATGCTATCGACTTCAATATTCCGCTTATCACAAATGCCCGTCTTGCCAGTGCTTTCATATATGCTTTCTGTAAGTACGACATCACGGATATTCCTATCAAGAGCTGGAATGAGTACAATTAATTGAACATTCCCGGAGTACTTTATGCGGGAAGGAGTTTTTCAAAAAAATATCAGATATGAAATCATGGTTAAAGTTTCCGGTTTTAGTTATCTTTTTGCTGGGATCTGTTTTTGGCGTTTTTTCACAAAAGATAGTAAACGGGCCTTATCTTGCCGAACCCGGTAAGAAAACTATGACCATAAGGTGGGAGAGCGATGCAAAAGCGAATTTTACACTGAGTTTTGGCCTGAATGGAAAAACCAACAAAGAAGTAAAGCCGGCTCTTGTAAAACAGCAAGGCGACTGCTTTCTGTATGAAGCTGTGTTGACAGGGTTGAAACCTGGAATGGAATACAGTTATGTTGTAAATCCGGGAGGAGCTGGGAGTATGCATGCTTTCACAACAATAAGTTCCGGCAAGCACCTAAAATTTGCCGTTCTTGGTGACAGCCGTTCAAAGGCACATATCTTTTCTGCTATTTTGTCTTTGATCGATGAGTTTGACCCGTCTGTGATAATTGCCAATGGCGACCTTGTTGCCAACGGTGGTAATCCTGAACAGTGGCATTCACAGTTCTTTGATCCGTCGAAGGATATGATCGACCACATACCTTTCCTTTCTGCTGTAGGCGACCATGAATCTGATGATGTGGACGGAGACAGTGCTAAGCTTTTCACCTGTTATCTCTTTCCGCATAAGGATAACATGAAGCTGTGGTTCTCGTATGACATCGGTGAGGCACATTTTATTTTCCTTGACTGGCGATATCCTGATAGCCGGGAGATGATCGACTGGTTCAAAAAAGATATTTCTTCAACGGACAAGCCATGGAAATTTGTTGTGATGCACAGACCGCCATACAACCTAGGAGGCCATCATGTGTCGTGGGGGAAAAAGATATGGCCCGACCTTTTTCAGGAGTACAGGGTTGATGCTGTTTTCTCAGGCCATTCACACCTGTACGAGCGTTTCCGCCCTGTAAGGCCTGTTATGGGTAAAGATACAACCTGGGCGGTGACATACATAACAACAGGGGGTGCAGGCGCTT
Organism: Marinilabiliaceae bacterium; assembly: GCA_027034005.1. Lineage (GTDB taxonomy): Bacteria > Bacteroidota > Bacteroidia > Bacteroidales > Marinilabiliaceae > JAADEM01. Next base: position 621 of record JALVJU010000649.1, on the reverse strand, counting down.
CTCTGTATGAGGCATCTCCGGCACCTGTTCTGGCATACACAAAGTCGATAAACCACTTTCTAAAAGTTGAATTGGACAAGGGAAGTATCTGCATTAAGGCCGTAGGAGTAAAGGGAGAAACTATCGACTCTGTTTCCTGGAGTAAGAAAAAAGGAGTGATCGATCCGGGTTATCTGTCAAGCTCTGTCCCAAAAGAGGAGATGGACATAATCAATGTTTTTAATACGCCTATTTCCCAAAGGATGGACCGTATTCCCATGGTACAGGTACCGTATGAACCCGTTCTTAAACTTGATGGAACAAAGATAAAAGAGGATGTAAACTTCACTATCCGATTAGCAAAAGAGTCGGAAGGCAAGTATAAGATGGAACCTGTGACCGGAGTGCTTAAGGCCGGTACAACGCTAGAGGTTCAGCCGAAGATTTACGGCAGGACAACCATGACAGTGTCAAAGTGGGGAACGCTGAAACCTGTTTTGAGATTAATGACAGACTACAAGACTAAATCGTTTAGTGGAACTGTAAAAGGAGTTAGATTAGAGTATATCTCATATTGATCAAATGAAGAAAAAGATAAAGGTACTCATAGCTACCATCATCATTGCCCATGTTGCGATCGCC
>JALVJU010000648.1 GCA_027034005.1 Marinilabiliaceae bacterium | reverse complement strand
ACTGAAAGAAAAGATCTGCTTGTCGGTTCCATAATCGAATCAGTAGAACATCACTATAAAAACAATGCTGTTTGGAGAAAGCTTTGTGATGTGAAGAACTTCAAGCCCGGTGATATTAACAGTTACGATGATCTTAATCGTATCCCGGTTATTTCGACCCGGGCATTTAAAGGTGGTTTTGATCTTTTAAGTGTTCCTAAGGAAGATATAGAAAAAGTTCACATGAGTAGTGGAACATCCGGTAGCCGGAGCAGGGTCCCGAGAGACAGGATAACACTGGAAAGGGCCAGAAAATCGATATTAAAGACCAATGCAAAGTTCAGGGCATCGGAGCCCGGTTACCTCGGTATGATGTCACCTTCTCCGGATGAACTAAGCGATCTTACCATTGCCAATTATTCAAAAATATCACTGGAGGATTTTAACAGTTACGATTTCTTCCTGAAACTTAATGGTGGTTTTGATCCTGCCCGGGTTGTGGAGAAGCTAAATGCAGTAAGCGACAGGCCGGTAAACATAGGAGGTGCCCCTATGCTTATCCTTGCTCTTGCCCAATATGTTTTGGAGACAGGCAACAGGATACATACTATCAATAAAGAAAGTGCCGTAACATCGGGCGGAGGCTTTAAAACTCCTGACGGTAGTGTTGTCGACAGGCAAACATACAATCAGATAGTGATGAAAGCTTTCGGTGTTGAGGAAGAGAAGATACGTGATGTATATTCAATGTCCGAGCTTAACGGGGTGCTGACGGAATGTGAACATCATTTAAAACATATACCACCCTATTTCTATGTGAGCATACGAAATCCGGCCAATGTAGATGAGGAGTTGCCATACGGCGAAGAAGGCATACCTGTTTTTATCGATCCCCTGGCCCATTCTTATCCTGGGTTTATTGTGGCTGATGATATTGTGTCTTTTATCACCCCTCCGTTCGGGACCTGTTCATGCGGAGTGCCGGGGCCTACGCTTTCCACAAAAGTAAGGCGTGCCCAGGGAGCTGAAGAAAAAGGTTGCGGACGTCATGTCGCAGAATTGTCAGAACAATTGACCATGTAAAATGACCATGAAGGAAATAATTGATATACCTGCCATCATTGCGGGAAGGGAAGTTTTTGGAAAAGAAAACATAACAAAATATGAAGGACTGGCGGGAAACGTAACAATTCGTACCCCGGAGATCACAACAGAAAGTATAAGTGACATATTTGAAGCAGCAAAGGAGATAAACACCACGCCCATAGGTGAGATAATCAGCTTTCTTACAGAGGTTGGAAAGCTGTGGGCCAATCCTGATTACGGGCTGAAAAAGGAAGCACTGGAAATAATGCTGCATGTTACGCAGTTTAGTGAGAAGGAGCTTCTTGAAGATTTCGGGAATATACCTTTGGTGATGAGCCGTGATACCTTCATCGATAAGGTGCTTGATGCCGAATTTCAAGGCAGTGAGATCTTAGACGACTGGGTGGTAAGAGGCGGTTGTGAAGTGAAAGCCGTGCCCAGGGGTAGCTTTTTGCACATCCTTGCAGGTAATGTTCCGGGTGTTGAAATGGTTTCGCTAATCAGAGGGCTGCTCACAAAAAACCTAAATATCCTGAAAACGGCAGGTGCCAACCCTGTCACTCCATATTACCTTTTAAAAAGTTTCATGGAGGTTGATCCGGACCATCCTGTTACAAGGTCAACATCGGTTTTTTACTGGAACAGGGGTTCGGAGCTGGAAAAACAGATTTACAAAAAAGTGAACTCTGCCTGTGTGTGGGGCGGTTCAGACGCCGTTTATGCTGCCTGGCAGTATGCACGTCCGGGGCTTGAGATACTTGATTACGGCCCTAAGCGCAGCATGGTATTTATTGGTTCTTCTACTTTGAAAGATGACGAAAAGATACAAAAAGCAGCGACAGCCCTTGCCCGTGACACAACAATTCATGACCAGCAGGCGTGCCATTCACCTCAGGTAGTGTTTGTAGAAGGTGAAACCGAAAAGTTTTGTACTAAGCTGGCAACAGAGCTTACAAATCTTGCAAAGGTATATCCGCGGGGGGGAGAGAGCATTGACAGGCAAAGCGAGAGGTCGCACATCAGGATGATGCACGAGTTGAGCGGAAACAGGGTTTACCATCCCGGAAACCATGATTGGACAATCATTGTGACAAAGGATTTTATAGACACTGCACAATCGCCTTTGGGGAGGACACTGTTTGTTATTCCTGTGGATTCGCTCGGGGATGCAGTGAAATATGCCGATAAGTTCACTATGGTTGCGGCATTTTCCGACCGTGACGACCTGAAAAAATACCGTGACGAACTTGCCATGCAGGGAGTTGACCGTATGACTGATGTCGGCCGTATGGGGCTTCTGCCTGCCGATACGCCACATGAGGGCAGGTACGACCTTTC
>JALVJU010000647.1 GCA_027034005.1 Marinilabiliaceae bacterium | reverse complement strand
ACGGGTTTTAATCTTACTTCAAAGGTTTTCAGGTCGAACTCGCCTTTGGCTTTTGTTGGGGCCCAGGTGGCAAAGTCGGGCATTACGGCGATGTAGCTGACCACTACTTCAATCTCTTTGTTGCCCAGTCCCTGGACTATGCCGGTGAGGTGCTTACCTTTTTTGAAATTCACAAGCTTATCCTCCCGCACGTTCAGTACGGCATATATCTTCTCGGGAATCATGATAGTGATGACCGGAAAACCCGGGGCCATCACTTCTCCTTCTTCCGCTATCTTGCTGCTTACAAGACCGGATACGGGAGCTTTGATGTCGAGTTGTTCGTAAAAGGCCATTGCCTCATCGTACACATTTTTTGCCTGCTGGTATGTTGCCTCGGCGGCAGCAATGTCCTCCGGTCGTGCGCCTTTTACGGCCATGTCGTACAGGGCCTTGGCTGCGTTCATGGCATCTTTGGCAGCGTTGTACTTGAACGTCATCTCGTCCATCTCCTGTTCCGAGATGATGCTGTCGGCATAAAGCACCTGGAAGCGTTTGTATGTTTTTTCGGCAAAGTCGAACTGACTTTTTGCCATCTGGTATTGGTTGCGCAGTGCCCTTTTCTGCTCCTCACGGGCACCTGTCTTAGCCTTCTTTACCAGTGATTCGGCTGCCTTGACCAGTCCTTCCGCCTGTCCTACCTTGGCATCCATCACCTTCGTTTCAAGAGTAAAGACGAGCTGGTCTTTTTTCACGCTGTCGCCCTCGTCAACCATTACCTCTTTCACCCTGCCTGGAATCATTGAGGATACGTTAACAGTAGGTGCTTCAAACATGCCTAACATGATGTTGTCATCTTTGTCGTTGCCGGAAAAGATGAGCATGACAACAGCTACGATTATCACAACAACCGGAATGAGTAGTGCAAATGTGCTTTTTGATATCTTCATGTTTTTATAGTTTTACCGCAGAGTTGTTTTACCTGAGCGGTTGGTATTTTTATGTTTTGGTGCTCTGCACCTCCTTTTTTGATATGTTTCTGTTTCTACAAGTGTTACGGTGCTAATCACCTTGTTTTTTTTTCTCATAAGAATATTTTTAGCCCCCCTTAATCCCCTCAAAGGGGGAACGAAAAGGTTTGTTACATGTTATTTTTATCAGCTCCTTTTTTATCCTTACCATAAAACAGTAAGGGTTAGGCTGGAGCGGGTGTTTCTGTTTTGACTCTTGAGTATAAGATACAGAATTTCTAATTCTGAAACCTTATGCCTCATTTTTGCATTACCATCACTAAGTCCCCCTAAGGGGGATTTAGGGGGCAGGATAATGCTGAACTACAACTGTCTGCTACCTTTCTCCCTCCCTCAGGGAGGGTTGGGCCTGTCTGACTGCGCAGGCAGGGTGGGCTTTTTATTATTCTTTCATCGAAGCCAGTATCTCCACTGCCTTATGCGCATTGCCTGATGCAAGGTACAGGTTTGCAAGGGCGATGTAGTAATCGTACAACGACTTCAGCCGTTCCACTTCAGCCCCCTCGTACAGCAACCGTGCATCTATCACATCTATTGACTTGCTTAGTCCTTCACGAAACCGTTTTTCGTTTATCTCAAGGTTTTTCTTTGCCAGTTCTACCGTTGGCTGCATCTTCAGGTATCTTTCGCGTTTGTTCACCATCTCCCGATACGACTTGTCAACCCACAGGTTAACCTGTTCATGAGCATACTTGTCGGCCATTTCTACCTGTTGTGCAAGGTATTTTGTTGATTTCAGTTTGTTGAATTTTTGTGTCCCGTGAAAAAGGTTAATGTGTGCCTGTACCCCGACCATGAAAGGCGGTAAGGTGATAGGGTAATTTGTGTTAAAAGCATTATACTGTCCGTAAGCAGCTATCTGGGGCAGGAACTCCGATAGTTCAAGGGTATGCTTTTGTGCCACCATCATCTTTTTCTGATCTATCATCTTAAATATGGGCTGTTGTTCTTCTGCTGATCTTTTCAGTTGAGGCAGGTCGTCGCTGACAAGTTTAAAAACAAGACTGTCAGTCACAGTAAGGTCAATATCCTTCGGGAGGCCGATACTGAATCTCAGTCCCAGCAAGGCAAGTTCAAGTTTGTTTTGGTCATCTATCAGGTCGCGTTCGGCATTGGCAACAGCCACCTTGGCCCTTAAAAGCTCATGAGAAGGGATAACGCCTATCTCAATGGCACGCTCTGCATCCCGTTCATGATGCTTCATGCCTTCAACAACCTCTTTGCGCACTTTTACAACCTGTTGTAGCAGAACCACACCAAAGTACCGTTCAATGGTCTCCTTTGTTATCTCATTCTCTGTTTTATTTAATTCTGCATTTGCCAGGTCCAGTTCTGCCGTGGCAAATTTCTTACCTGCACGGATCTTGCCTCCCATGTAAATCGGCTGTGTTGCAAT
>JALVJU010000646.1 GCA_027034005.1 Marinilabiliaceae bacterium | reverse complement strand
TGGGATATACTTTATCTATCGTTGAAGAATCAAGTACCTCAAAAGGGGCTCCCAAAACACAAATGAATCCGATAGAATATATTGATGACGATTTGTTTGGATATATGGATGCCAAAGCCGGTTCTGAGGGAGAGGCAGGAACTTCCAATACCCGCACATCACCTGTTAGAGTTGAAGCATTGGTAGCCCTTGCTACCTATAAAGGTGATTTGGATTTCGCCACCAATTTTATGGGAAAGAAAATCGAATTAAATCCAAACATTTTTGAAACAGAGATCCATTCTGGCGTATATCGGGGGTCAATTTTAATTGAACTTGATAGGGTCGGAAAGGAAATCAGGATAAAAGATAATAAAACCCGGGAACTTGAGGAAGTTGACTTAGTTGATAATGCAGAAAAAGCAAAAAGGGTAATTGCTCTTATTGATGCTTTCAGGACTATGTGGAGTTCAGGTCGTCAATCCAGATTTCTTGCCGATATTTCGCCCAAGTTCATTGCCGCAGCTTATATGAAATCCAAAAATCCTATTTTCTTAGAAGCAGTTGACTTGACTGAAAAAGGGCAAGTTGACTATGACAAAGTAAAAACTGTATTAGATGATTATGAGAAATATATTGAAAATTGGGTTTTTGCTGTACAGGAAGCCGTCTTTGAAAAAGGTGAAGGAGTTAAAAACTTAAAAGAGGGGTTTGAAGAAATAGAAAGCTGGGTAAATGATTACTATCAAATAAAGTAACTGTCATGGAATTTTTGATTATTGAGCTTCTGACAAATACAGCCTCATTTCGCAATCCGGAATTTCAAAATTTTCACAAAACATTGTCATTGCCGCCTCCGACAACTTTAATAGGCTTGGCCGGGGCCGCGACGGGACAATCTCCAAAAGCAGCACAGGAGTTTTTTGAAAAAAATGAGTTTTATTTTGGAGTTTACGGCTTTTCTTTTGGCAAGGCAAAAGATACCTGGAAATATACTAACAAGGTTAAAGGTGCTGAATTATACAACTATCACCCTAATTTCGGTGGAAGTGTTATCGCAAAAGAAATCCTTTTTTCAAACAGATTTGTTGTTTGTTTCGGCTCAAGTAACATGGATGCTCTAAATCAATTACACAATGCTTTTGAGAACCCAAAATTTGCTTTAACTGTAGGTAGCAGCGATTCTCTCGCTTTTATTAAAAAGATTTACAGGACAGAAGTAGTAAGTAAAAAAAGAACTTTTAACAACTGTGTGATAGAGGGTGATGTGATTGATAATGTTTTAAGTAATCCAAACAAATCTTTAGAGTTTTCAATCTATCAAACTGCCGAACCAATAGCTTACGATTTACCTACAAGGTTTAATTATTCCGAAGATTATGGCATAAGAGCTGTTTCAAATGTTTCAACATTTTCAATAATAACAAAAGAAATGAAATTAAATTATGATGTTGAGTGTGTTGAATATGGTAATATCTCAATCCCAATTTGTAAACTATGATGTTTAAAGAAATACTTGCCAAAAGCAATCCACAGGAAACTTTACCGGAACACGTTTCTAAAGTTTACAATATTTGGAAGCAGTTAGAAGGTAAGTATAAACGGGATATTCCTGATGATAATTTTTGGCATTTTTCTTTGATAAGCGTTGTATTTCATGATTTTGGTAAGATTACAAATAATTTTCAGGATGTTATACAGGGAAAAGTCAAAAATTTTGATAATTACATCAGGCACGAGTTTATATCGGGAATGTTTTTAGCTGCGAATAATTACAAATACTACAAATCCTGCCCATCAAGTTTATTTGCAGTTTTAAGTCATCACAAACCTTTGAATTTGGATTTATTTTCAAAAGAAACTACGGCTGAACTTAATATTGTATCACAACTCATTCAAGATTTTCTCCTATGGGTTAACAAAGAATTATTTGAAAAGGAGAATATCAAATATACGGTTTCAGATATTTCTATAAACTATCTGAAAAACAGCTACCAACAATTCTTTAATGACTACAAAAATCGCATTCTTCCGTTTTTGAATGATTTGGACAGTTCAGCCCGAAACACTTATATCAATTATAAAGCAATCCTTCAAATATCCGACTGGCTGGCATCTGGTAATAATTCTTTGCCTGTTAATCTGTTATTCGATACAAAATATTTGAAAACAAGGCTTCTATTCAAACTCAACAAAGAAAGAAAAAAGAAAGGGCAAGAATTATTTGATAGGATAGAGCTACGTGAGTTCCAGAAAAAGTCTGATATTCAAGGTAATGTAATTGCTGTTGCCCCTACAGGAAGTGGAAAAACAGAAGCAGCACTTATTTGGGCTAAAAACAAAAAAGATTCTGCCAAAATAATTTACCTCTTGCCCACCAAGGTTACATCAATTGCAATTTATCACCGACTTAAATCCTATTTTGGTGAAAAACACACAGCTGTTGTTCATTCGTCCGCTTTTTACTTTAGAAAAGAATTAGATGATTCTTATGATAAAAAAGACTATTTATTGGATAAAACTTTTTTTAGAAATGTTAATGTTTCAACTGTTGACCAAATTCTTACACAAGGTTTTAATCTTGGCTATTGGGAATTAAAAACTTTTCATCAGAAGAATGCAAAAGTGATAATTGATGAGATACATCTTTATGAGCCCTATACACTGGGTTTGATAATGTCAACGATTAAATATTTGCAGGAAAATTTTAATGCTACATTTTATATAATGACGGCAACTTTGCCAAATACTCTTAAACGATTGTTGCAGAAATATTTATCAAACACCACTTTGATTGAAGATAGAGAACTGTTAGGTCAAGCAAGAAATGTATTTATTGTAAGAAATCAATTTATCGAAGAATCCGTTGAGGAAATTATTGAAAATGCGAAAAAAGGGAAAAAAGTATTGGTTGTGGTTAATACTGTAGATTCTGCAATTTCTTTATACAAAACAATCAAAGAGAAAATTGATGCAGATGGAATTAATATTCTCTGTTACCATTCTCGCTTTACAATTTTGCACCGTCAGGAAAAGGAGAAAACGATTTTTGAAATAGAAGCTTCAGAAGAGCCCGGCATTCTTATAGCAACACAAGTGGTTGAAGTTTCTCTTGATATTGATTTTGACATTCTTTTTACTGAAAATGCTCCAATTGATGCAATAATACAAAGAGCTGGGAGAGTAAATCGAAAAAGGAAAAAGTCGGGAACAAAAGTTCTTGTTCTCAAACACTCTGAAATCTCTGAAAAGTGGGTTTACAATATCAATGATGTCCTAAATAAAACCTGGAAAGTTTTAGAACAGAATAACAACGAACAGCTAACGGAGGAAACCCTTATATCTTTGGTTGAAAATGTTTATTCTGATTTTGACATTGAAGAAAATGAAGAGTTCAAAAAAGGTTTATCCATTTATTCCGAAGAACAAAGAAGATTGTCTTATATAATGGATAATCAGGCAAATGAAAATAATATGACAAGGTTAAATATGGATACAATTAATGTTATTCCAATGATAAATCATACCTCCGGAGAAGACTATCAAATATTGTTAGCAGATAAACAATCCTTTGAAATCGCAAAATATGAGTTATCAATTAGGAAAAATAAAGAATATAAATTCAGGATTGAGCAATGGAATCACTATAAATTCATTGATGCTTATTATGATGAAGAGATAGGAATGGATTTTAAAAAAAAGGAAAATGAAACCGAATTCATTTAATAAAGTTAACATTTTATCTATTAGTCCATTAATAAAATTACATCAAATTTATATCTCATACAAAACAGAAAACCACTTTTTGTAATCCACACATTATAAAACAGCGCAAATTTGTAATATATACTTTATGAAAGTGATAATACATAAATATGTACCGTACATAATATAGTATTAAAATAATACATAAGTATGTACTATAAACCAAATATTATGCAACTCAATCAAACCATTATCCGTTTTCCGGAAATTACCTTAAAACACCGCGATGCCCATAAGCTGCGTGGCTTTTTCGGGAATCTTTTTAAAGAACACTCTCCTCTGCTCCACAACCATTACGATGATGGCAAGGTGCGTTACGGCTATCCGTTGGTGCAATACAAAGTAATTGATAAGGTGCCGATGCTGACAGGTTTTGGAGAAGGAAGCCGTCTGTTGATAGAGCTTTTCCTTAAAATAAGGGATCTTGACATAGAAGGGAACCGGTTTATCATCAATTCCAAAAATATTGAAAACAGAATTTATGAACTTGATGGTCTTTTTAAATTATATGAATATGAGTTTAAAACTTTGTGGATGGCATTGAACCAAAAGAATTTTGGAATTTATAGGAATCTGAAAACGGAAGAGGAAAAGAAAGATCTCCTGAACAAACAATTGCAAAATAATATCTTAAGTTTTTATAAAGGAATAGGGTATAGGGTGTCGGAACGGATTATGGTGAAAGGAAATTTTAAGGGAAAAACTACTCTGTTTAAAAACAAAAAGATGCTCGCTTTTGATGGGAACTTTGTTGTTAATGCTGTTTTGCCCGATTATGCCGGTATAGGCAAATCCACATCAAGGGGGTTTGGAACAGTTAAGAAGATTTGAAAATATTCAGTTATATCTGAATGTTGACAATTAATCGAAATATATTCAAATGAACCTGAATTTTAACAAAAGCTGAAAACATGCAACTTTACATCAACACATACGGTGCATACGTTCACATCAAAGACCAGATGTTTGAGATTAGGGTAAAAAAAGACGGCAAGGAACAGAAGTACCTCTTCTCGGCCAAAAAGCTGGAAAGCATTGTCTTGGCTACATGCACAGCCCTCAGCAGTGATGCTGTTAAGCTTGCTGTTATGAACAATATCGACATTGTTTTTATCGACTGGGACGGGCGGCCGTTGGGGAGGGTATGGCACAGCAAACTTGGTTCTACTTCTCTTATACGTAAAAAACAGCTTGAACATAGTTTGAACAAAAACGGCCTTGATGCGGTTAAGCAATGGCTTACAACAAAGGTGAACAATGAAATTGATTTCATAAAAAAACTAAAGAAGCACAGGCCGGCCATCACAGATTACCTCAATGAAAAAATAAAGAGAATTGATGCGTTGAATGTTTCTCTTTCGGCACTCGAAGCTGATAATACTTCAGAAGTGGCAGATGTGATAAGGGGCCTGGAAGGAACGGCAGGCAGGTTGTTTTTTGAAACAGTAAGTTACGTATTGCCAAAAAACTATCAATTTGCCGGAAGAAGTTCACGGCCTGCCAAAGATCCATTCAACGCTTTTTTGAATTATGCTTTCGGTATTTTATACGGTAAAGTTGAAAAGTCGCTAATACTGGCCGGCCTTGATCCTTATCTTGGTTATCTTCACCGCGACGATTACAACCAGTTGAGCTTCGTGTTCGATTTTATTGAACCCTACCGTATCTTCGCCATTGAAGTTGTTTTCAAACTGTTCTCGGGAAAAAAGGTAAACCAAAACCATACCGACAAAATTACAAATGGCTACAGTTTGAATAAATCGGGCAAAGAACTTTTAGTATCGGCCTGGAACAGGTTTATGGAAGGGGATGCCATACGTTACAAGGGGCGGAACCAGACCCGCAACAACATTATCCTTGCAGATGCCAGGCGATATGCTAACGAGCTGATAAAAAAAGAAAATGTTAAACCTATTGAGATTCAAGAATTATGATTGCCTGGGTATTGTATGACATAAAAAAAGACAAGGTACGCACCAAAGTTTCAAAATTTTGTGAACAAGCCGGGCTGTATCGTGTGCAGTACTCGGTATTTCTCGGCACATTGGAAGAGAACGACAAAGACACCCTTCAACTAAAGATAGAGGAAATAATTGATACAGAAACCGATTCGGTGTATATTTTCCCGATGAACAAAACCGAGTTGAGGCAGACCGCTCTCCTAGGACAAGCATTTGATAAAGATTTGATTACCGATGAGGTACGTGAAATATTTTTATAAAATATTATGACCCTTACCCCTTCACATATAATAGAATACCTGTTTTGTCCCCGGTTTACCTATTTCGAATATGTATTGGGGATACCTCAGTACGAAGAGAAAAGCTTTAAAGTACTTAAAGGCCGTGAAACACATGAGCTGAAAGCTGCACAGAATATTGAGTATTTGCGAAAAAGGATTGGCGTAACTGCAAAGTATATCAATCAATACCTGACCAACGGGTATTTAAGAGGTGAGGTGGACGAGGTCCTTGAACTGAAAGACGGTACTATGGCTCCGCTGGATCTTAAATTCGCCGAATACAAGGACAGGATATTTGACACATACAAAACCCAGTTGTATTGTTATGCAATACTGATCGAAGAAAATTTTGGGAAAAAAGTAAACAAAGGTTACCTGGTTTATGTGAGGAGCAAAAATTTTCTTGTGGAGGTCGATATTGAAGAAAAAGAAAAAATAAAAGTGAAAAAAGCAGCTGAAAACATATATGAAATTATTGCTAAGAATTTTTACCCTGCTGCAACAAAATATAAAAAAAGATGCATATCTTGCACTTACAAGAATGTTTGTACGCATTGAATTTTCCGGGTGCAAATTTATTTCAGGTAATAGCCGGAATGACTGCAAATAGCTGAAAGCGTATGTTTTCTGTTTTCGGAAAAGTTCCCAGAATATAAATTTAAACGTTCTTTGAAATATGAAAAAGGTTGAAAAAAGGTATCGTAAAAAACAAGTAAATGACAGATTTTTAATTTGATATAAAGAGGGACGGCTTTAAAACCACATTCCACTAAAACAAGGATTGAAACGTCCCCGAGGCCAACATGACGGCAGGCAAGTACTTCACTTTAAAACCACATTCCACTAAAACAAGGATTGAAACAAGACCTTAATATCGAGAAACTGATTAAGGACAAGCGCTTTAAAACCACATTCCACTAAAACAAGGATTGAAACATGACAATATCATTACCAACTCTTGCCATGATATCTATACTTTAAAACCACATTCCACTAAAACAAGGATTGAAACCTACCTTTTGTTTGTTCTCTTTTGAAATCATGGTTGCTTTAAAACCACATTCCACTAAAACAAGGATTGAAACTCAATCGTTTTGTGGC
>JALVJU010000645.1 GCA_027034005.1 Marinilabiliaceae bacterium | reverse complement strand
CAGGTCATCAAATACAAAGGCAGATACTACGGTTGGTACCATGCCAATGACCACAACCCCTGGAGCCGCAAGGGATGGAACTCCTGCATCGCCATGTCGGACGACCTGGTGCACTGGACCAAATATCCTTTCAACCCCATCGTGGGCGACGGGAAAGACAGCCCCATCGTGGTGTGGGACGGTACCCGGTACCGCCTCTATACCATGCACCCCGGCGTGTATCTCTTCCTGCCGGAGAAATAGAAATAAGAAGTTGATGAGTTGATGAGTTGAAGAGTTGAAGAGTTGAAGAGTTGAAGAGTTGAAGGGTTGATCCCTGAAGATCCCCGGCAGATCCTCACCTGACAAGGAAGTGTCAAAAGTGTTTTTTAACTAATTTATAAGTTGGTCTTTCATATATAGTATATATTGCAGATACACTTTATGTTACTAAAAGTTATCTACGTAGTTAACTACGTAGTTACCTACGTAGTTACGGGGTGATGATCATGGCAATATATTGTATCACTGCGGATTGCAACGGCAGGCCGGAACAGGGTTGTTTTCCGGAATGCACACCAGATAAGAGGAGCTTTATTGGAGATATGAGGAGGTTGTGCAGTATAAAAAAAATCGTATCACAATTGAATATTTACGTATCATATCGTATCAAATTAATGGAATTTAGTATATTTGAGATATGAATGATAAAGTTTACATATTCCGATTGAATTTAGACTGGAATTTACTAAAAACAGTTAGTAAAATTGATAGATTTGATGCTTCGTGGTCTGGTATTGAAAAGCGGGAAGGGCAAAGTTTAAAACATCTTAAAAATATAGCAACAGTGAGAAGTGTTGGAGCTTCAACAAGAATAGAAGGCTCTAAAATGAGCAATGAAGAAGTCAAGGCATTATTGAGCAATCTTGAAATTAAAAAAATTGAAGAAAGAGATGCACAAGAAGTTGTTGGATATTTTGAAGTTTTGAAACTCATATCCGAGAATTATAATGAAATTGAAATAACAGAGAGCAACATAAAAAATCTGCATAATCTTTTAATGAAACATAGTGATAAAGACCAGTGGCACAAAGGAGAATACAAAAAACATTCAAATGCTGTTGAAGCTACTTTACCTGACGGAACAAAACAGATTATTTTTCAAACAACAAATGCCGGATTTGAAACGGAAGATGCTATGCGAAAATTGATTGAATGGTATAATTCTGAAACAGAAATACATCCTTTGGTTAAATCAGCTATATTTTCTTATGAATTTGTCAGTATTCATCCATTTCAAGACGGAAACGGAAGATTGAGCAGATTGTTAACAACTCTGCTGTTATTAAAAAATGGATATAAATGGATACAATACGTAAGTTTTGAACACGAAATTGAAAGCAGAAAAAATGAATATTATCAAAAATTGCGACATTGTCAGGCACAAAGACCCAATGAAGACATTACCGAATGGATCAGTTTCTTCTTTTCAGCCCTTTTGAATATTCAGGAACAATTAATGAAGAAATTGGAAGTTAAAGGTGTAAAAGCAAAATTATCGCCAAAAGAAAAGTCAATACTTACATACATTGAAACCAATCCGGGAAGTAAATCGGGTGAAATTGCAAAAAAATTAAATATACCTAATCCGACGGTAAAACGATTATTAAAGAAATTATTAAATGAAAATCTAATTGAAAAATATGGGATTGGAGCAGGAACAAATTATTCGATAAAATGATAACTCTGCACAATAATGTATAAGTGCAATGCGGGGCAAAATGCTCAATATGTATGAAATAACTTTAACCCGGATTATCCTTTAACGCCTCCCAACTCCCGGCAGATCCCGACCTGAAGAGGAAATGTTAAAAAGTTTTTACAACTTCTGAAAAAGTAGATATTTTTATTGTGTATATTACCCTGTAATACTGTATATTACAAAACTATAACTACGTAGTCAACTACGTAGTTGCGGGGCGATGGTCATGGCAATGAATTGTTTCACTGCGGATTGCACAGGCAGGCCGGAACAGGGTTGTTTTCCGGATCCGGGAGCAGGTGATCTTCAGGTTCCTGATCTCACCGGAGAGTATCTCTTTCTGGAAAAAGCGGGAGAATGGATATATTTGAAAGAGCGAACTTTCTCCTGATCTCCGGAAGGCCTGCAGGATAACAGGAGTCTAGCTGGAGATATAAAGAAGTGGTGGTGCATAAGTAAAGAATATTATTAAAAATTTTGGGGAATAATAATTGCATCTTGTTAACAGATATGTTAATTTTGTAATATGACAAGAGAAATAAGATTTTATAAAAAATACTTTATAGATTTTTATGTAAATCAAGACAAAAAGGTTCAGGAAAAGATTGAATATGTTTTAATGTTAATAAAAATTGTTGAGAAAGTCCCCAAAAAATTTCTAGTAACTAATCAG
>JALVJU010000644.1 GCA_027034005.1 Marinilabiliaceae bacterium | reverse complement strand
TTACGGCTTCTCTGTTATAGGGTGGAGAGGAACAATCAGCTCAAAACTTTAAGCGTTTGCAGAATATTCCGATGCTCTGCACCTATTGCTTTTTTTATTTCCGAACTACAAATGTTGCCGGTGCTAACGCACCTCTTTTTTTGCATTTGGTGCTTTAGTAGATAAAGGTGCGTAGCACCGCAATATCTGTAGGGTCATGGAGCAGCACAAGAACAAGGTGCAGCACACCGGAATATTACGCCCATTAAGTTAATATGTAAGCATAAAAGGTTAAAAATCACATAGCTAATCAGAATGATTTATGCTTATTTCGTAAACACTATATTAAAAGATTGAAATTTATCCCTCCTTGTCTTACTCCCCTTGGGGGAGGGCAGGGCCTGCCTGTCTAACTGCGTAGCCAGGTAGAGCTGCGCAGTCAGACAGGGTGGGGCATTAAAATCGAAAAATGAAACTAAAGGAAAACTGGAAGGTTCAGACATCAGAAAAAGTTAGTGCCACAGGTGCTGATTTATCTTTGGGAAAAACATCAACGGATGACTGGTATTCGGCAACGGTGCCGTCAACTATCATGGGAACCCTCATAGCCAACGGCCTTTACACAGATGCCTATGTGGGAAAAAATATGGAGAAGATAACAAAAGAGCAATTTACAGTGCCCTGGTGGTATGTTACCCGTTTTAACCTCGCTGCCGATCAGGCAGCACAAACAGTCCAGGTAACTTTTGACGGCATCAACTACAAAGGCAATGTGTGGCTGAACGGTAAGCAGGTTGCAACTCAGGACGACATCAACGGTGCGTTCCGGCATCTGAAATTCAATATCAGCGAATTTGTGCAGGAGGGGGAGAATATTCTTGCAGTTGAGGTTATCCCTCCAAAACGGGGCGATTTTACTATCGGTTTTGTTGACTGGAATGTCTGGCCCCCGGACACTAATATGGGTATCTTCCGTGATGTTACACTGCATTTCAGCAATGAAGTGTATATCGATAAGCAGTTTGTGGAAACAAAGATAGACAAGGAGACCCTTGCAAGTGCAGAGCTGAAACTTATTGTTGAGTTGTTGAATCACTCCGGCAAAGATGTGGTAGGAGTTTTGAACTGTGATTTTGGGGATTTTGTTCTGACAAAAGATGTTAATGTTGCAGGTGACAGTAGTGTAGAAGTTGTTCTATCCCCGGAGGAGTATCCTGAACTTAAAATTGAAAATCCAAGACTTTGGTGGCCCAACACCATGGGGGAGGCAAACCTGCATGACCTGAAGCTGTCGTTTGAGATAGACGGGAAAGTGTCGGACAGTGTTGATGTGCGATACGGCATCCGGGAGGTTGAGGACTACATAAACGAGGATGGACACCGGGGCTTCATGGTGAACGGTAAGAAGGTACTGATCAAAGGCGGCGGCTGGACCGATGACCTGTTCCTGCAGGATACTCATGAGTCGCTGAAGGCACAGATAGACTATGTGAAACACATGAACCTGAATACAATCCGACTGGAGGGTTTCTGGGGCAAGGATCACAAACTGTACGATCTGTGTGATGAGAACGGTATTCTTATCATGGTTGGCTGGAGCTGTCACTGGGAGCATGAGGCACACCTTGGGAAACCCGTGCATCCGCGATACGGAGGAGTGGTGGAACCTGATGAGATAGACCTAATAGCCAGATCGTGGGAGGAGCAGGTGATATGGCTGCGCCAACATCCGAGCATCTTTGTTTGGGCTGTTGGCAGTGACTTTGTACCGCATCCCGATCTTGAGCTTCGCTACATCGAGACATTTAAAAAATATGATCCCACCCGTCCTTACCTGAACTCAACCGGTGGAGTGGGTAGTGAGCAGGGGATAATCAGCAGCACAGAGATCGTGAGTGACATCAGCGGTTCATCGTGTGTAAAGATGCTTGGCCCTTATGCCTACACACCGCCTGTGTACTGGTATACAAATCTAAACCTTGGCGGGGCATATGGTTTTAATACCGAAACATGTCCGGGAGCCAATGTGCCGCCGTTATCAAGTCTGAAGAAATTCATCCCTGAGGATCACCTCTGGCCGGTTGATGTTGTGTGGGAGTATCACTGCGGAACAAATGAGTTCAGTACTCTCGACCGTTTTACAAAAGCCATAGAAAAGAGGTATGGCGGGGTTGAAAATGTAGAGGAGTACGCATTCAAGGCACAGATACTGAACTATGAGTTGATGCGGCCAATGTTCGAGGCCTTTGTAGCCCATCAGCCCAAAAGTACGGGAATAATCCAGTGGATGCTGAACTCTGCCTGGCCAGAGATGTACTGGCAGCTTTACGACAGTTACTTACAGCCCAACGGGGCATTTTATGCCACGAGGAATGCCTGCAAAATGTTGCATGCGATATACCGTTACGGCTGGAATGATATCTATCTTGCCAATA
>JALVJU010000643.1 GCA_027034005.1 Marinilabiliaceae bacterium | reverse complement strand
GAACCGTTATGTGCCAGGCTGAGAAAAGAACCAAATAAATTTTTTGGTATATTTGTAAAAAGTGCAGAGATTATGGACTTACAAACAAGAAAGATACAATTCATTCAAGAAGTTTTAAGACTGAAGAATGAAAAAATAATTGAGAAACTTGAGAAGATCCTTCACCAGGAAAAGAAAAAAGGAATGGAAGAAGAATTCTCTCAAATGACTATGGAAGAATTTAATGCCTTGATAGACCAGGCAGAAGATGATTCATTGAATAACAGATTATTTAATGCCGGAGAAATACTAAAAGACATTGATACGTGGAAATAAAAGTCT
Organism: Marinilabiliaceae bacterium; assembly: GCA_027034005.1. Taxonomy (GTDB): domain Bacteria; phylum Bacteroidota; class Bacteroidia; order Bacteroidales; family Marinilabiliaceae; genus JAADEM01. The sequence continues at coordinate 2,095 of JALVJU010000643.1, read as the reverse complement.
TTTGGACACAAACTGCTTTAAACAATCTTGAAGATATTTTTGAATATCATAAATTCAATGCATGCATTAATATTGCCAGAAAGCTTGTTAAAAAGATTGTAGATTCAACAATCCTTCTCTAAAATTCTCCGAAAATCGGAAGGATAGAAGAATTATTAATACGCAGAAAGTTTGAATATCGATTTATCGTTGTAGGAAATTATAAAACCATTTATTGGATCGAAGGCAATTACATAAAAATTGCTACTGTCTTCGACACAAGACAGAATCCCGAAAAGATTAGGAAGATCTGACAGCCCAGCACATAACGCATATAGCGCACAGCTTAGTTTCCGTCGGGTGTACGACAAAATTCACTTTTCCCCAATCAGTCGCGTGTTGCGGTTGTCATGATTTTTGAATGCTGCGCGTCAAAAATCCCGCCAACCACGTTTGATCTTCATGATTCCTATCCCCGCCCTTGCGGACGGGGTTACCTATGTTACGCCCCCATGGGGCTTTGTTTAGTTATGGATAGGGACTTTCTGCTTTTGTTTTGCCTTATGTGGTTCAAATACATCAAGAAGTAGTTTGTGAAATCGGTACAATAATATTGCTTTTTTAATACCTATTGTTATTTCGTGGATTTTGTCGTACACCCTTTCCGTCTCCGGCTGACAATAACAAGAGAATATTTTGTAAATTGGTCTTCGATTTAAACTCAGCGGGAGACATACGCTGCGCGCCATATGCCAACCGTTAAAAGCATCAAGGATTATTTGTACCTGGAATCGTTCCCCCAATTCCGGGTACAAAAAAACCGCAGCCAAACGACCGCGGTTCTTTACTTTTTATGTGAAATAAATTACTTATTCACTTTTTTCTTCTGAAGCTTCAGGAGCCTGTGCTTCTGGCGCTTCTGCTTCTGGTGCCTCTTCGCCGGCCTCTGCGGCAGCGGCTTCAGCAGCAGCCTCTTTGGCTTTTGCTTCAAGTTCGGCATCAAGCTCGGCCTTTTTCTTGGCGAGGGCTTCAGCCCTTTCGGCATTGATCTTGGCTTCCTGCTCAAGAGTTGCTTTAAGCTTGGAATCTTTTTCTGACTGAAGCTTGTCTTTCTTCGCTTGGATCTTGGCCTCTTTTTCATTCAGCCAAACCTGGAAACGACGTTCTGCTTCTGCTTCGTCGAAAGCTCCTTTTTTCACACCGTCTAAAAGGTGTTTTTTCATCAATACGCCTTTGTATGACAAAATAGCTCTACAAGTATCTGTAGGTTGAGCGCCTTTGTAAAGCCAATCGAGGGCTTTGTCAAAGTTTAAGTTGATCGTAGCAGGATTAGTGTTTGGATTGTAAGAACCAATCCTTTCAATAAACCTGCCATCTCGTGGCGCCCTGCTATCTGCTACCACAATGTGGTAGTAAGCATACTTTTTGCGTCCGTGTCTTGCTAATCTGATTTTTACAGGCATGTGGACAAATTTTAAATTTAAATTAAACAACCTACTTTAATCCCCCGCAATACATACGGGCAAAAAATGAGGTGCAAAGATATATCTTTATTTTTTTATAACTAAATGATTATGTGATTTTTTTGTTAAAAAGGGTAAAGAAAACAGAATGGCAAACCTTCGATGATTTGACAAAACAGACAGACTTTTGGTACTGAACGAACTTGTCACTGGGTTTTTGAAATATGTAGTGTACATTAAAAACAGATATGGAATAAATATTTTTGTGCTTCATAAACCTTCCGGTATTTGTCATCTAATTTCTTTGTTCATATAATTAGCACATAATAAAAGGAATATGCAGTTTAAATTTTTTGTTCGAACTATTATAATGTCCGAAATAAACGATAAATTTGAATATCAAAAAACAGGTAAAATGAGAAATACAAGATTGGTAAAAACAGTTGCATTTTTATTTATCATGCAGTTGACAATTAGTTGTTCCACAGTTCCCATTACAGGCAGGAAGCAGCTTAACCTGATGCCTGAAAGCGAGATGATTGGCATGGCGTTGACAAACTACAAAGGGTTCCTTAGTGAACATAAACTTTCTACAAACCAAAAGAACACAGAGCTTGTTAAACGCGTAGGCAACAACATTGCTGTTGCGGTTA
>JALVJU010000642.1 GCA_027034005.1 Marinilabiliaceae bacterium | reverse complement strand
AAGAGGAGTGTTTTTTGTTTTACAGAGCATCTCTTCCAGCTCGCGCATCAGAAGAAATGTCCCCAGGATAAACAATCCCAGAAAAGCATACGGATGAACACCTATTGATGCCACAACAGCTAAAACAACAGATGCTCCCGTTAATGATCTTGTAACAAAATTGTTCATCCGCTAATTCCCGTTTAAATGCCCATTCTTTTTATCCGATTTTGCGCTACAAAGGTAATAAAAATCTCAAATTTGGCTTTTTATTGATGTATCAATGATTTAGGTAGGTTTGGGTTATTCGTGACCTTTAATGATGACTACTATCATCTCCCTCGGTCCGTGTGCTCCCATGACAAGGGTTTTCTCAATATCGGCTGTGCGGCTTGGCCCTGTAATCAGGCTTACCTGACTTGGAAAACCATTACCGTATTTTTCCTTAACCCAGCTGAATGCATCAGAGATGAAAGGAACAAGCTGAGAGCTATGTGCCCAGACAATGTGAACAGGCGGGAATACATTCATTTGTCGTGATACCGCCGAGCTTACCATCACACTGCCTGTTCTTGCTATCAGCGCTTCGCATGCCGTTATGCCCGCTTGCATTTCAACAAACCTGCCTTCATCGTTTGTAAGGTTCAAATCCGAAAGGTTGCTTAAAAGGTTTTCATCTTTACAGAATGCCTCATTTATTCCCTTCTTTTCAAGTTTGGCACTTAGTTTTTTTTGCGCTTCATCAGAAGTTTCAGCAACTATTACTTTACCGTTTATCTCTTCAAATTCTTTTACAAATGTTTTCAGCAAATCATCAGGCACAGGAAAAACAGAACCCCCTTTGTCTTCAAATTCAGACAAAAGGGGATTGTTCATACTGCCTTCGGCACTATTCAGTTTATCAAGGATATTCCTGCGGGCCTGTGCCGAGATTTCTTCAGGACTTATTTTCTTTTTTGTCCTCTTCACTATCTTTTGTTTCAGTCTCCTTCTTTTCAGGCTTTTTTTCCGAAACTTTTTTTGTTTCAGAATTTGCCTTTTTGGAGTCAGTTTCTTCGTCTGCGACCTTTTCTTCGGGTTCTTCTTTTTTCTCCTCTAAAGCGGGAGTTTCAGTTTCCTCTTCGATGAAATGGGATTTCTGCTTTTTCCCGAAGATACGCTCCAGGTCTTCGCTAAAGATAACTTCCCTTTCGAGAAGGATTTCAGCAAGTTCACTGTGTTTTTCCTTGTTCTCTGTCAATATCTTCTTTGCCCTTTCGTACTGTATACTTATGAGCTTACGTACCTCTTCGTCTATCACCTCGGCTGTCTTTTCACTGTACGGTTTGCTGAAAGCAAAGTCGCTTTGGCCTGATGAGTCGTAAAAGCTGATGTTGCCAAGCTTCTCGTTCATCCCGAAATATGTTACCATGGCGTATGCCTGCTTAGTAACCTTTTCAAGGTCGTTCATGGCACCGGTACTGATACTTCCGAGAACCAGCTCTTCGGCAGCTCTTCCGCCAAGCGCTGAACACATCTCGTCAAGTATCTGTTCCGTCGTGGTGAGCTGTCTTTCCTCCGGCAGGTACCAGGCTGCTCCAAGAGCCTTGCCCCGCGGCACGATGGTAACTTTAATGAGAGGGTGAGCATGTTTCAGAAGCCAGCTGATTGTGGCATGTCCTGCTTCGTGGTATGCTACGGCCTTGCGTTCATCCTGAGGAATTATCTTATTTTTCTTTTCCAGGCCTCCGATGATACGGTCAACGGCGTCAAGGAAATCTTCTTTCTCTACTACCTTTTTGCCTTTACGGGCAGCGATAAGTGCGGCCTCGTTACAAACATTGGCAATATCGGCACCGGAAAATCCGGGAGTTTGTTTTGCAAGAAAAGCACTGTCAACATCCTTGGAAAGTTTCAGCGGACGCAGGTGCACTTCAAAGATGGCCTTACGTTCGTTTATGTCGGGGAGTTCAACCTGTATCTGACGGTCGAAACGTCCGGCACGCATAAGAGCACGGTCGAGGATGTCAACTCTGTTGGTTGCCGCAAGGATGATAACACCGCTGTTGGAAGCGAATCCGTCCATTTCGGTAAGAAGCTGGTTCAGGGTGTTCTCGCGCTCGTCGTTTGCGCCCATGTTGGGGCTTTTTCCCCTGGCACGCCCTATGGCATCTATCTCATCGATGAATACGATACAAGGCGCTTTTTCTTTTGCCTTTTTGAACAGGTCACGAACACGGCTGGCTCCCACACCTACGAACATCTCTACAAAATCGGAACCCGACATGCTGAAGAAAGGTACGTTTGCCTCGCCGGCAACTGCTTTTGCAAGCAGGGTCTTACCTGTTCCCGGGGGGCCTATCAGCAACGCACCCTTAGGAATCTTACCTCCAAGTTCCGTGTACTTGTCAGGGTTTTTAAGGAAATCGACTATCTCTTCTACCTCCTGTTTTGCTTCATTCAGTCCTGCCACATCGTTAAAGGTAACTGTAATGTTCGATTCCTTGTCGAATACCTTGGCACGCGATTTACCCACGTTGAATATATTGGCGCCGCCTCCGCCTCCGCCCTGGGAGCTCATGCGCCTGAAGATAAAGACCCAAACCAGCACAAGCAACAACAGCGGCCACATCATGCTGAAAAACTCTCCCATAAAATTAGACCTGTCCTGCGCTTCTATGTCAAAGGTTAAATTCTTTTCTTCCTGCACCTTTGCCAGAAGCTGGTCGAACGATTCATCAGACAGGTATTTTACCGAAAACTGGGGCCCCATCTTGGGCGGTGTTGCAAAAGAACCTGAAAAAAGGTCCTTGTACTTGTCTATCGCATTTTCTTTTAAGGTGATATCAGCCACTCCTTCGTTCCGTATCTTTACTATCTTTTCAATGTCCCCGCTGGGCAGCACCCTGTTTTTGAACACACTGTAAGAGATGGATTGCGGAGCCTGCCCGAAGTTCATGGTACTAACAATGATAAGGGCAACGGCAACCAGTCCGTAGGCCCAGTAAAGATTGAACTTAGGTAATTTGGGTTTATTCCCGTCTATGGGTAATTGTGGTTTTTTTTGTTTTTCCTGTTTTTTATTTTCTGCCATTCGTCAATTAATTTTTCTAAAATAGATCTTCAATTTCTGTTCGTTTTGCATCGGCCCACAATCCTTCAAGATTGTAAAATTCCCTTACTGATCTTTGAAAAACATGGACTATGACGTCAACGTAGTCGATGAGGATCCACTCAGCATTTTGGCGGCCTTCAACATGGTAAGGTTTTTCATCCTTGTGTTCCCTTACATATTCTTCAACCGAATCGGCCACGGCATCAACATGGATATTGCTATCCCCGTCACAGATGACAAAATATTTACAAATCGAATTGTCGATCTGTGTCATGTCAAGAACAACGATGTTTTTGCCTTTTTTCTCCTGTATCCCCTCAACAACTGCATCCACCAACTCTTTCGGAGTAATATCCTCTGTTTTTTTCATATACTCAGTCTAAAACGAACAGTTTTATTTATTTTTGGCAAAGATACTATTTTTAAGCAAGATACTATACTGTTAAGTGCATGACGATGTTAAAAAACGTTTTACAGTAATTTAGCTGTTAAAACTAAAATGGAACAGAGACAGAGAGAGAGTATGCATAGTTTTAGTATTTTAAAGTAAAGTTTAGTGAGCCTGCGTCTCAGCGGTAAAAATTTTTAATCAATGAAAAAAAACGATTTTCCACTATATTTTTACGACTCACTCGAATCCACCAATGAGAAGCTGAAAGAAATTACGGAAGAAAAGGACATTCCTGAATTTTCAGTCGTCATGGCCGGACATCAAACGGCTGGGAAGGGGCAGGAAGGCAATTCGTGGGAGAGCGAGAAAGGTAAGAACCTCACGGTAAGTATTCTTCTAAAACCCGATTTCCTTTCTCCGGCCAACCAGTTTTACATCTCCAAGATCGTTTCCATTGCATTGTTATGGATACTTAAGGAGCTTAGCATAGAATCGAAAATAAAATGGCCAAACGACATCTATGTTGGTGACAAAAAGATAGCAGGTATCCTGATCGAAAACAAGATTATGGGGAATACTCTTTCGGAATCGATAGTGGGGATCGGGCTGAATGTGAACCAGCAGGAGTTTTTGTCCGGTGCAAAAAATCCGGTATCGATAAAGGACATTCTTAACAAGGATGTGGATATCAATGACACCCTTGAAAATCTTCTGGAAAAACTGATGTTTTTATACAAGGGGCCGTATGAAGGTGAGACAGATACGATAGATGAGGCATATCTGAAAAATCTTTACCGCCGCGAAGGAATTTTCAGTTTCAGGGACATTAACGGTGAATTTCAGGCAGAAATATCAGACATTGAAACATCCGGGATCCTTGTTCTGCGGGACACAAAAGGTAATGTCAGGAGATACGCTTTCAAGGAGGTTGAGTTTGTTTGAAAGGTTTTAGCGGAGATACGATCTGGTGTCGTGTCCCGGGTAAACAAAAGTTTCACTCTCAATAGATCTCCGGGACAAAAGTCTGTTCCGACATAGGCGGCCTTACATACCCTTTCCCCTTAGGCCTTTGTGGCAGTTCAATCGGATCGGGAACAACATCTTCGTAAGGTATCAGTGACAATAAATGAGATATCACATTCAACCTGGCTCTTTTTTTATCATCCGAATTCACCACATACCATGGAGATTGCTTGATATCTGTGTAGTTAAACATCTCGTCTTTTGCTTTCGAGTACTCCTCCCATAAAGTATATGCCTTGAGATCAATGTCGCTGAATTTCCACCTTCGTGTAGGGTCTTTAAGCCTTTGCCTGAAACGGCGTTCCTGCTCCTTATCGCTAACCGAGAACCAATATTTTATCAGAATGATACCGGATCGTATTAACATTTTTTCAAAATTGGGACATGCACGCAGAAATTCCCAGTATTCCTCGTTGGAACAAAATCCCATTACCGGTTCCACAACTCCACGGTTGTACCAGCTACGGTCAAACAATACCATCTCGCCGGCTGAAGGAAGGTGGGTGACATATCGTTGAAAATACCACTGCCCGCGCTCTTTTTCTGTCGGTTTCTGTAGGGCAACTATTCTGCAAACTCTTGGATTAAGCTTGTCAGCAATTCGTTTGATGGTACCGCCTTTCCCGGCTGCATCACGTCCTTCGAATATGACTACAACCTTCAGCCCTTCTTTTTTAATCCATTCCTGAAGTTTTACCAGTTCGATCTGTAGCCTTTGAAGTTCCTTTTCGTAAAATTTCTTCTTTAATTTCTTTTTGGGAAGATCCTCTTTTTGATTATCCATCGCTTAAAACTTTAATATTCCTGAAACACCTTATCCGCAATAAAATTGTTTTTATTACGGAATTTGGAAAGCATTAAAGTTAAGTCAATAATTTGGTCAAATCAAACAAAAAACGGAACGGCCATTCCCATAAATCTATCGAAAGCCGAATTTATCTGTTTTCTCAATCCGGGATTTGTGGTTACAGGAAAAGGGTTTTCGTGTACATACCGATAACTGAAATCAATATCTTCGAAACGGGTTCCTCGAAGCACTTTTTTTGCCATTTCGGGGACGATCACCTTGTCCTGTTTCAAAACAACGGTCATCAAACGGTCTTGGAATTTTGAAAACAGGCCGTGCTGTATTTTTTGAGCGGTTTCAGCGAGAGCATAGCCCTGAATGACTCCCCGACAGGCGAGGAATCAAACAGGGTTCTCCAACTGTTGTTCATTTTAAGGTCGTTTTCAAATGTTTCAGGGTAATAACTTCTTAATGTTTTGTACGCCTCCGAATCAAGAATATATTTTGAGACTCCATGCATATCGTCAAAAGCACTTCCGCTGCAAAAGAAGAAAAATTTAGAATTATCGAATCTTTTTTCCGGATTTGCAAGCATCAATGTCTGGGTTAAAAAGGTTCCTATGGAATATGAAAAGAAATCTATCTTTGCGCCTTTATCAAACAACAGGTGTTTGCCCGAAGTTATCCGGCCCATCAGTTTCAAAACGTCACCTGCTGCCTGGTACCCTGAAAAGAAAAGCCTTTCGGGCTGGGCCGTAAGCCGTTCACTAAGGGCCACATTTACCACGGTCGACATATTTATTCCCGGTCTCTGGCTCCTTTGTTGTAAAAAACGGATCAAAGAGTTTTGTTGCTATATCGGGATCAATTTTACGGCCTGAATTTGCGATCTTCACAATTGCCTGCCCTTCCACATTTATGCCGGTTTCAATACTGAGGAACTTCTCCTCTTCAGGCATATCGTTATTCTTTATCTCAAACAGGGCATTCTCAACAAGGTTAAGGACTATCTGATGCACCTTCTCAGAGTATAAATTAACCGATCTGTCAAGTAAAAGCTGTTTCTCAAACCGTAGATTATTAGGTATACGCTGTTTCAGAAACAGTAAAGTGGATTCGATTATCTTATTTAGGTCTTCACTCTTTTTTTAGGTTTGCCCGAGTATGAAAATGTCATTAAAGAACTGACCACAGAAGCTGCCTGATCTATACCTTTGGCGATCATTTCACTTCCCTTCTCTGCATATCCCAGAGACTCCTCATTCAGATCCTGTCCGTTTTTAATTTCATTCAAAAAATCGCTAATGATAAAAGAACCCCCTGATATGAAATTAAGCGGATTGTTTATCTCATGGGCAATACCTGCGGTTAGAACACCAAGAGAAGCCATTTTTTCGGAATGGACAAGCTGCTGTTGGGTTTTTTTCAGGTCGTTGTTTATCGTTATCAGCTCCTCATTCTGCATATCGAGGAGGTTATTCTTTTCCTTAAGTCTCTTGTTTACTTTTAACAGTTTATGTTCATAAGTTCTATTCAGATCTTTAAGATATGTAATTGCGAAATGCAGAAAAAAGAACTCTACGATATAAACTTCTTTTATGATATAGATGTCTTTTTTATAAAAATATATTATTTGATTAAGTTCAGGAGGACTAAACCAGACAAGCAGATCATCAATAAATAATGTCATTGCACCAAAATATATCTGAGAAATAACATAAACCGTGCGTTCTTTTGTACGGTCAAGCAACAACTGAGACATCGAAGAATATATGACAACAATCAAAGGATAGTAAAAATAGCTTTCTGTTTCTACAAAACCTGTTAACGTT
>JALVJU010000641.1 GCA_027034005.1 Marinilabiliaceae bacterium | reverse complement strand
AACACCAGGGTTCCTTCCGAACCTGCAAGCAGCCGGCACATATTGAACTTACCCTCTCCGCCGAATGGTTCGGAATCCAAGAGCAGGTCAAGTGCGTATCCCGTATTCCTGCGATGGATGTCCTTTCTGGGAAACTCTTTTTCAATATTTTTTCTGTTCTCCTTGGAAGAGAGAATTTCGTTTACCTTTTTATAAATGCGTCCTTCTAATGTGCCGGTATTGCACTTCTTTTCAAATTCATCTTTTGTAAGCTCTCCGAAAACAACCTCGTCACCGTTGCTTAGAAATCCCTTAATCTCCAGAGTATGGTCACGAGTACTGCCATAAATCAGGGAGTGTGTGCCGCAGGAGTTGTTGCCCAGCATCCCTCCCATGTTACACCTGCTCGATGTTGATGTCTCAGGGCCGAAAAACAGACCAAAAGGTTTCAGGTACTTATTCAGCTCATCAAGAACCACACCTGGTTGAACCCTCACCCACTTTTCCTCAACATTTACCTCAAGTATCCTGTTAAGTTTTCTGCTTATGTCAACTACCAGCCCGCTTCCAACGACCTGGCCTGCCAAAGAGGTTCCGGCAGCACGGGGGATTAACGGAATATTGTTTTTGGAGCAAAAAAGAATTACCTCCCTTATGTCCTTTTCATCCTCAGGGAAAACCACTCCGAGCGGACGCTCGGAATATGCAGATGCGTCAGTGGAATAAAGTATCTTAGAAGTTTCATCGAGTTGAATCTCCCCTTTTATCATGTCTCCTAATTTCTCTAACAGTCCTGAATCTGTTTTACTCATGGAAGCTTTGTTTCACGTAAACAGAGGCAAATTGAAAAAAATATGCGTTACAGCAAAGAAAATCTCTAAAAAAGAAAGATCAAAAACAGATTTGAAGGTAAAAACAGAGAGTATGTAAAATTCCCCTCTCAGTACGGACACATATAAGAGATAGCCTAAAACAGGTTTGGAATGGGACACTGATCTCACAGATGAGACAGATTATTTCGGATGAATAAAATCCAGAGCATCTAAGCAAAATAAACATGCAATGCTCATCTCATACTGAAACCAGGCATAAAGTTCAGTGCACAGGAATCTCTCCCGGTCAAAGTTCTGGCCGGCACTAAAACCACCAGACTTTTGCGATTGACCTGATTTACCCGTTAAGGAAACTTTCGCCTCCGGTTTATGTTACACCACCATGGTTCATCTGATGACTTTACGTCACCAGATGAATAAGTAAGTGTTGTTTTTGTCCAAAAAAAATCCTTTAACTGAAAACCCTGTTAATTTTTGATCAGGCGATCTGCAGATGGCTGCAGGGAGCATTTATGTACTCATAGAAGATATTGGTCAAAAGCCCGTTGTCCATTTCCGGCGTGATCGGGATGACCAGGTCTGCATAAGTATCTTTGAAAGAGATATGAAGTTCATTAATTTTCGGAAAATTAATCGACTTCACTTTCTTATGCATACGGATCTCTCCTATGGCCAAAACAATGTTAAGTACCATATCAAAAAATTAAAGAGTTTGTTAAATAATCCAGGTTGGCCCCGGTTGTTTTCCAATAATAAAAATATGCATGATAAAATATCTAGCCAAATATTCTATAGGGTATTACATTAGTTTATATTTCAGCATTGTGAACGGTTATTTTTTAAGGATAAAAATCTTTGATCTTTTTATCGTTTTTACATAATTATTGTTTTTAAACACAGCTTCCATTCTGACAATTAGCTATATTTGCATTAAAGGGATCAGAACTTGCTCTTTATACCATTACAAAAAACATATAACATGAAATACCTTCTATCTCTCCCGGAAAATCTTGTTACAAACTTTCATAACATTACAGGAAAAGACAACGACTGGTTCGTGGCTTCAGACCCTCCGGGAACAAAGATCGGCTCCGGCGGCGGAACGGCATTCCTGCTTGCAGAACATAAAAACCAGAACCGGGATACAGATATCTATGAGTATCTCAAAAAAGACAAAAAGATAATCATTCATGCCGGAGGACAAAGCCGCAGGTTGCCTGCCTATGCCCCTTCGGGAAAGATAATGACCCCCATCCCTGTTTTCAGGTGGAGCCGGGGACAGAAACTGGACCAGGCACTTCTCGACCTTCAGGTGCCCCTTTATGAAAAGATCATGGAGGTATCCGATAACAACACCCTGATCGCATCCGGCGATGTTTTTATCTACACCCCAACTGTCCCGTCCGAACTGCCACAGGCCGATGTTGTCTGTTTTGGCATTTGGGTGGAACCGCACCTCGCATCCAGGCACGGAGTGTTCTTCACTCCCCGCAGCAATCCGCAACAACTTGATTTCATGTTGCAAAAACCATCACACTCCAAAATCGAAGAGCTTACCGGAAGCCACCTTTTCATGATGGACATCGGCATCTGGCTGCTTAGTGACAGAGCTGTAAAGATGCTGATGCAAAAGAGCGGATGGCAGGGCGATTCATTCAGGAACAACACACCTGACTTTTATGACCTTTACAGCTCTTTTGGCACCGCACTTGGCAAATACCCCAAAGAAACAGATCCTGACATTTCCGGGCTCAGTGTAGCCATAGTGCCTCTTGACAAAGGGGAGTTCTATCACTACGGAACAAGCAAAGAGTTGATTACATCGACCGAAAAGATACAGAACAGGGTACTCGACCAAAGAACGATATGGCATCATCGTGTAAAGCCCCACCCGTCACTTTTTGTACAGAATGCAGATACAAGTATTAAGTGGGGCAAAGAGCATTACAACATCTGGATAGAGAACAGCCATATCCCGGAAACATGGACACTGAGCCACGACCATGTCCTGACAGGCATACCCCGAAATAACTGGTCGTTAGGACTACCTCACGGTATCTGCATCGACATAATTCCTGTTGACGAAAAACTTTGCATCCGCCCGTACGGTATCAATGACTCCTTCTCCGGCCGGCCGGGCTCCACATCAACAAAATGGATGGGAACTCGCATTACCGAATGGATGGAGAAAAGAGGATTGTCTTTGAATGAAGTCCTTGGCGAGGATGTTTCCGACATCCAAAAGGGCAAACTGTTCCCTGTGGTTTCTTCTGACAGTGACATTGAAACCCTGTTGAATTGGATGATACATAGAACCGGTGATGAAAAAGCGAAAGATCTTTGGCTTGCTTCTCCCCGCCTTTCTGCCGAAGAGATATCTGCCAAGGCAGACCTTAGATCGTTGTTCATGCAAAGGAAAGCTTTCAGATATGAGAACCTGAGATTCCTTTCGCGCAACTATAAAAAGAGCGTCTTCTACCAGGCTGATCTACGAAGTATCGCCAAAGACTTTGTAAAAGGCAACCTTGATCTGCCCCCCGAATTGCCTGATTCGGAACCGCCAACGATACGCTTCCGCGATCAGATGTTCAGGGCTGAAGTCCTTAAATTAAAAGAGAACAAAGGTGAAGAGCATGAAAAGAATGCCTTTGCCATTTTGCGTGAAAGCATTGTAAGTTCGATAGAGCACAATGCCATCCCCAAACTGAATATTTTTACAGACCAGATAGTCTGGGGCCGCAGTCCTGCCCGGTTCGACCTTGCCGGCGGCTGGTCCGACACCCCGCCCTACTGCATTCAAAACGGCGGAAGTGTGGTCAACATGGCTGTTGACCTCAACGGGCAGCCCCCAATGCAGGTCTTCATCCGCCTGTCGTCAGAGCCAAAGATAACACTGCGTTCCATCGATAACGGGGTTTTCGAAGAGGTAACAACCTATGATGAGCTTGCAGAAGGAAGCGTTGTGGGCTCGGCATTCAGCATCCCGCGAACAGCCCTCTGCCTTGCCGGCTTCCACCCTGATTTCTGCGGCGTGAAGTTCAACACCCTGGAAGAGCAGTTAAAAGAGTTTGGCGGTGGTTTTGAGATATCACTACTGGCGGCAATCCCCAAAGGGTCAGGCCTGGGAACAAGCTCCATACTTGCAGCAACGGTGCTTGGCACCCTTTCCGATTTTTGCAGCCTTAACTGGTCGCATCAGGACATCAGCCACAGGACACTCATACTAGAGCAACTCCTGACCACGGGAGGCGGCTGGCAGGATCAGTACGGAGGCATCCTGCCCGGAATAAAACTTCTGGAATCGGAACCCGGCACACAAAAAAAGATGAGTGTGCGATGGCTGCCTGACAATGTTTTCACCGATCCTCTCTACAAGGACAACTGGCTGCTTTACTACACCGGCATAACCCGTGTTGCCAAGAACATCCTTGCCGACATAGTAAAGGGTATGTTCCTGAACGAAGGTGACAGACTGCGTATCCTCGATGAGATAAAACAGCATGCCTATGACACTGCCGACCATATCCAGAGATTCGATTATGAAGGGACATGCCGCATGATAGCACGATCATGGACACTGAACAACAAGCTTGACCCGGGCACGAACAATCCCGGCGTACAACATATCATCGATAACATCCGGGATTACACAAACGGACTGAAGCTGCTTGGTGCCGGCGGCGGAGGATACATGCTGATAAGCGCCAAAGATGCCGATGCGGTAAAAAGGATAAAAGAAGCCCTTACCCAAAACCCTCCAAACAACCGTGCAAGGTTTGTTAAAATGAGCGTGAGCAAGACCGGTTTCCAGGTTTCAAGGTCATGACATTGCTAACCTGTAAAACTATAGCTCAACGTCTGGGAGAAATTCCTCACCCCCTGGCCCTCCCGATATTCATCGGAACAGGCTCTCTCCAAATGAAGAGGAGGAAGAGTCACAAATTCAATTATTTACGAAATATTCTTCAAGGGGGTGAGGAATAAAAAGTAAGACGGCCTCTTTACAATTTTAACTTTAAATGTGGTTTTTGCATTTTACGATATATGGACACTAACACCTTGTTTGTATGCACATTAAAAACCTCAGGTCAGTAGCACTAAAATTCCATCCCCTCTCTCTTTACTATCCCGAAAGGGATATCCAGAGTCAGGGAGATATTTCGTCCTTCATCATAAAAACCCACCGGCTTAAGCGTTGACAAATGATCAAAATATTTCTTGTCGAACAGGTTGTTCACGGACAGCCCCAAACGCAATACCTGTTTCGAAATGAATATCTCGGAGTAGGCACTTATGTTCACCAAAGTATAACCGTCTGTCCTGGTCTCAAATGGAGATGGTTTGTTTTGCGCGAATGCAGTCAGCGCTGCCACCTTTACATTTGAGTTGTGAAGGAAACCTAATTTTTTCTTATCAGCCCGCACCTCATACCGAAGTTTGTTTACAGGGATGAAAGGCAGGTAATCGCCATTCTGCTGAACTCCCATAACAGAAGAGAATGTTCCTTTCACATGCAGCCACGGCAGTCTCTTAGGATGGAAATGGATTCCGGCCTCCCCTCCGGCAAGTGTGGCATTTGCCTGTTCAAAACGGTAAATATCTATCCCTGTTGCTGTAGTATCCTGTGTAGGCGAACTGTAAATGTAATCATTAATATAGTTATAAAAACCTGCCACGTCAAACGAAAGACATTCGCTGTGGAAGTGCATGCTTACATCCGTCTCATAAGAATTTTCAGGTAAAAGGTCCGGGTTGCCTATCTCGTACCTGTTGCCATGCATGCCGTTTGAAGTCAGCTCTGACAAGTTTGGAGCGCGATAGCCCTTGGCAAAATTCAACCTGAGTATGAGATTTTCGTTTGGACGATATGTGGCCCCCACAGAGCCGTTGACATTTGAAAAATCCTTACTTACCGGTTGGTGATAATTATCCGAGCCCTCCTCTCCCATTGCATAAGTGTCAATCTTATAGGTATCGAACCGCAGGCCGCCCTGCACCTTGACCTTTTCAAACAGGTCATACCTGGCAATACCGAGAAAGCCAAGGTAGTTGATATCAGCGTCAGGCAAAAACTGCGACTTGCGGTCATTCAGGTTCCTGTTGTTCTGTGACGTCCCTTGAAAACCTATCACATACTCTGACCTTTCACCTGATGGCAGGTTCAGTTTCGACTCGTAGGTATAGGTATTCAATCTCATCTCCACAACAGGCACATCAAGTGTCGTTTCCAGCTTACGCAGCGCATTCTGGTAAGCTGCATTTATCTCCCATTTGAATTTTCCGAGATAAAGTTTATTGCGCGATGACACCATTTGATGCAGCAGATCCTGGAACCACACATCATTTTTCCGGCCTCTCTCGGTGACCAGTGGCACAACAGGCGGAACTGTCATCCCCAATTTTTGTTTAAAATAATCGTAGTACACCTTGAACGTTCCTATCTTCCCTGTATAGCCAGTATTGGCATTAAAGGTCATCTCATTAAATCTCGAGTTTGGGACAAAATCGCCACCTCCCTGCAGATAATCGGCATGCGTCTTGTTCCCTATCCGCACTCCTCCAAAAAACTTTTTCGATGCACCTTTCAACCCCAGACCGTTGTTCATTCCCAATGTGTTTGAATGGATCTGCATGCGATAATCACCGGCCACTGTACCTATCGGAACGGGATTCTCCTTGATAAAATTGATAACCCCACCTATTGCATCCGAGCCATACAGCAATGAAGCAGGCCCTTTCACGATCTCTATCTTTCCCACATCGTTATCGTCAATGCCTATCGGGTGGTCCTCGCTAAACTGATAGTTTTCTATCCTCACACCATTGTTCAGCACCAATACATCGTTCATCGATAAGCCCCGGATAACGGGTTTGGCGATCCCCTGTCCTTTAGATATCATGTCAACGCCGGGAACCTGTGCCACTGCCGCCATAAAGTCAGGCGTCCCCGAGAATTTAAATGCTTTACTTTTCAGCACTCCTATCTTCACTATGTTATCGTGCTGCGACCCGATATAGCCGCCCGTGACCACCACATCCTGCGATTCAATAACTGCAGTAGTCAGTGATACATTTACCTTAGTCTCCGGTTGTGTGACCTTAATCGTTTTTAATAAGGTATTATACCCTACAAAAGAAAACTGTATCTTTATTTTTCCTTTTGGGATGTTTGAAATAAAATAATTCCCATCCCTGTCAGTCACTGTCCCTTTCTGTAGTTCCGGCATATAAACCGTTGCCCCTGTAAGCGGCTCCTTGTTGACATCCGTAACCCTGCCTTTTATTTGATTTTGTGCATTTGCCTGCATTAAAACATACAGCGCCAAAACCGTCAAAAAGATATTCTTCATCTTTATCGGTGTTTTATATTCTCTTAAATCAGCAATAGTATTTTCTAGCATAAATGAATAACACATAGACTCAGACCTGCCTCTGTGTTAGTAAATCATAAAAACTTTTGCGGAATTAAGGTTTACAAATAATTTATCAACTTCAAACATCGCACCCGTGTGGCGCAAAACATACATCTTCCTGCAAAAAGGACAGACATATGCATTCCTGAATTTGTTTGGTTTAAATGTTAATTTGTAAACACAGGCGGGGCCCTTAGGGAAAACAGATCTCCCGGATTTTTGGGAATATAAAGAAACCTGTAGAGGTCATTTATCTCAACTGAAGGAGAGTGCCCCTCCGTTAACAGCGGCTGTTTGTCTGCCGAAAAGAAGGAAAGCTCAAAACTCGCTATACGGCACTCTTCATGATGCTTATGAAAGTGCTTTTCTGTTTTGGCACTGCATACAAAATGATCATGATGATGGAGAAGCCCGTCAAACAGCTTAATGAGCATTGGTGACAGCAGGACTGTTACCAATAAAACAGATATAATATTTCTGACCTTTCCTGCCATGTACGCTTTAAGGGCTTTTTGAATTTATACTGCAAAAATAGCTTTTTGATTTAAATCTTCCTTAATTCTGCAAGAGTCTTTCTGCTGCAATCTCCAAAGTCACACCATTATTGAAAATGCTCGTTTGAAGCTTCTCACCGTAGCTAAGGCTACGCTTGCGATGCTTCTTCGCTGCGCTTGTCTGACTGCGCAGCCAGGCAGGCCCGCCTGACCGCGACAGTCGGGCAGGCTTTCCAATACTGGCACACCTTTGAAGCCTGTCTGCCGCCAGGCAGGCTTTCGCGACAAAACACCCTTGCGGATTTAAGGATATCCTAAAATGGCCCCGGGGCGGTAATGGTATCTGCACCGAGTGACGCACCCGGCATCTCACCCCATTTGAAACCTTTGAAAAGACGCTTGCCCGTGACACGGTCGAAATGATCGGGTGTCAGATGCTCGGGACATGTATCTACGGTTTCTGCCTGCCACTCAGCAAGAATATCGGCAAGTTTATCCTTTATCTTTATGTAATGAGGGTTATTTGCAAGATCAAGATACTGGAACTTGTCGTTCTTACAGTCAAACAGTTCCTCAACAGGCCTCGGCTTAACAAAGATATTCTTTTGTGGCCCGGTCAGGGTATTGTTTTTATATGCCTCATACAGCTCATACATTGATGGGCTTACAACTGCATCTGCCGGCCCCCATGCATCGAACTGAGGCCTTTTGTTTATCAGATAAAGCCAGCGCTGGGTATGCACCTGCCTTTCACAGGCCTCATAGTCATGCCAGTTGTGTTCCGAGAAAGTGAAATGCCTGAATTTCTGTAAAGGGTCGGTAAACAACCTGGAAAAGCTCCTTCCCTGAAACGTACGACCCGGCTTTACTCCTGCAATTTCAAGCAGTGTAGGAGCAACATCAATGATACTTACCATGGCGCTTGTCTGTTGATCCGGCTTGATGCCTTTTGGCCATTTAATTATCAACGGCGTTTTCATGCCGCTATCGTACACTCTTGTCTTACTTCTCGGGAAAGGCCTTCCATTGTCGGATGTAAAAACGATAATGGTGTTGTCGGCAATCCCTTGCCTTTCCAGCTCCGTCTCCACCTCTCCAACAAAAAAATCGAGCCGTGATATCTCATTGTAGTATGACGCAAGGTCCCTTCTTGTTTTTTTGCCATCATACAGAAACCCTGGCACCCACACATTCTCCGGCCCGTTCTGTATCTCAAAATCATCGGCACCCCAGGGTCTATGTGAATCATAAGAGGCAAACCACATGAAGAACGGCTTGTCCTTAGGACGCTCTTTCAGGAAAGGTATCCACATATTCTCGCCACCGTCACCATTGACCTCTTTAACAGCAGATATCCTGTCGAATGCCCTTACCGCCGGCCCGAGTTTCATGGTATCTTTTTCATCATGTATCATTGGCGTATGTCCAAAATGCCACTTGCCGGCCTGTGCTGTGTAGTACCCGTGCTTTCTCAGTATTTCCGGGAACAAAACCTGATTTGCAGGCAGCGGAGAATGAAGTTCACAGGCACCGGTGTTATGTGGATAGCGTCCTGTGATGATCGACACCCTGCTGGGACTGCAGGAGCTCGTTGTCAAAAAGGCATTGTCAAACTTCAGCCCTTCAGCAGCCATACGGTCAATGTTGGGGGTGATTATTTTATCGTTCCCGTAACAACCCAAATCGTAACATCCCACATCATCGCCAATAATAAAAACAATATTGGGACGGGCATCGGTTTTCTCTTTCTTGTCTTTTGGCTGATCACATGAGAACCATATTACAGACAAAAAGATCAAAACAAGTATCTGAAGAACTCTGAAACGTGACATATCTTGATTTTAGGTTAAATACCAAGAGCATAAAATTGCAAAAAATCATTGAATATAGAGATTAAAAGATGAATTATTTATACCTTGAGAAACCTTACATCCCTGTATACAAATTTTGTATGCTTACAAAAGAATCTGATAATCTCCGAAAAAATTCAATACCATGTTGGAAGATATTGACATAAGGCAATTCTCCGGATTTTTTGCCGACACCGAGTTCGACCGCCTGATGCAAAAACGCATCTACAAAGTGCTTCTTATCTGCAGTGCTTATGATGCGTTCCTCCTTGAAGAAGATGGAAGGATAGAAGAACAGATATTCAATGAGTATGTGTCCCTGAACCTTAGGTACCCACCGCAGATAATCCATGTAAAAACCGCCGATAAAGCTTTTGAGAAACTTGAGAACGACAACATTGACCTGGTCATCACCATGCTGAGCGTGGGGGGCATGGACCCGTTCGAAATGGCAAAAGAGGTAAAGAAAAAATTTGAAGAAATACCTATCGTTGTACTTACCCCCTTTTCCCGGGAAGTGTCCTTGCGCCTGTCACGCGAAGATACCAGTGCCATTGATTACATCTTCTGCTGGCTGGGCAATGCCGATATCCTGCTTGCCATCATAAAACTGATAGAGGATGCCATGAACGTTGAGCACGATGTTGAAGAAGTGGGGGTCCAATGCATACTTCTTGTGGAAGATTCAGTCAGGTTCTATTCCAGCTACCTCCCGTTGATCTACCACATTGTTTTTACCCAGTCGAAAAAGTTCATGGACGAAGGCCTCAACGAACACCAGAAGATGATGCGCATGCGGGCACGGCCAAAGATACTGCTGGCCAACAACTATGAAGATGCCATGGGATTGTACCGGAAGTACAAAGACAACCTTCTTGGCATTATCTCCGATGTGTCATATGAACGCGACGGCAAAAAGGATCAGGAAGCCGGGATAAAACTTGCACAGTTTGTTAAGAATGAGAACCCTTACATGCCTTTCCTGCTGCAATCATCAAACAGGAACCTCAAACATTATGTCACAAAAGAACTGAAAGTAGGTTTTCTGTACAAAAACTCTAATTCCCTCCTTTTGGAACTAAAAGCTTTCCTGAACAAATACCTCGGTTTCGGCGATTTCATTTTTATTGATCCGGACACAGGCAGAGAAGTAGCACGCGTCAGCGACCTTAAGTCGTTACAGGAAAAGCTTTTCGATATCCCCGACAAGTCCCTGTTGTACCACTTTAAAAGGGACCACGTTTCGAAATGGCTGAATGCAAGGGGGCTTTTCTCCATTGCAGAAATAATAAAACAACTGAAAGTTGAGGATTTTAACAGCCTTGAAGATTCAAAAAAATTCATCTATGAAACCATTGCCAGTTTCAGGTTCAACAAGGGAAGGGGCATCATTGCAAAATTCTATCGTGAGAAGTATGACAAATACCTTACTTTTTCACGCATCGGTGACGGATCGATAGGCGGTAAAGCAAGAGGGCTGGCATTCCTGAACATGCTGATAAAAAAACACAGTGTCGCTGCCACAAAATTCGACACGGTACTTACCATCCCCACCACCGTAGTGCTTAGCACCGATATTTTCGATGAGTTCATGGAATCGAACGACCTCTACCCGATCGGCCTTTCCGACCGCACCGACGAAGAGATACTTATCGCCTTTGTAAATGCAGAGCTACCCGAAAGGATCATTGGCGACCTTGAAAAATTCATTTCGGTGATTAAAAAACCTATTGCCATCAGGTCGTCAAGCGTACTTGAAGACAGCCATTATCAGCCGTTTGCCGGGATTTACTCAACATACATGATTGCGAGGGATGAGAATGACCTTGTGACGCTCAACCAACTATGCGATGCAATAAAATGCGTTTATGCTTCGGTATTTTACCGCAGCAGCAAGGCATATATGGAGGCAACCATGAACGTCATCGACGAAGAACACATGGGTATTGTTCTTCAAGAAGTTGTAGGTCAACAGCATGATGACATTTTCTATCCCACTTTTTCGGGCGTGGCACGGTCTATAAATTTCTACCCCATACCGCCAGAAAAGGCTGAAGACGGGATTGTCAATGTTGCTCTCGGCCTGGGCAAACAGATCGTCGAAGGAGAAGTGTCCCTGCGCTTTTCACCGGCTTACCCTAAAAAAATCCTTCAGCTCTCCTCTCCGCAGATGGCCATCAGGGAGACCCAGAAATATTTTTATGCGCTCGACCTCAACGCAAACAGCTTCGTCCCCTCCGTAAACGACGGCATAAACCTGAAAAAAGTAGGCCTCGACAAAGCAGAGAAATACGGAACACTGAGATGGGTAGGTTCCGTATTCGACCCGCAAAACAATATCATACGTGAAGGTCTTATGCACAAAGGGATACGGCTTGTGACCTTCTCCAACATACTGAAATATGATGCTTTCCCTTTGGCTCCAATCATTAAACGTGTGCTTGAAGTCGGGCAGGCAGAGATGAACCAGCCCGTGGAAGTTGAATTTGCCGTTGACCTTGAAACGCCTCCAAACAAACCACACATCTTTTATCTCCTTCAGATAAGGCCCATTGTGGAAAGTGAAGAGACCATAACCGAAGACCTGAAAAAGATACCTAAAGAGAATACGCTCATCTTCTCAAACTCAGCTCTCGGAAACGGCATCATCGATGATGTGTTTGATGTGGTATATGTTAAGTCTGAAACATTCAATCCGGCAAACAACAACAATCTTGTCCCTATACTCGAAACCCTGAACATCAAATTTATTGAAGACAACAGACAATATATCCTGATAGGCCCCGGACGATGGGGCTCACAGGACTCGTGGCTCGGCATTCCCGTAAAATGGCCGCAGATTTCTGCAGCCCGTGTGATAGTGGAAAATGTGGTAGAGAACTATCATGTTGACCCTAGCCAGGGCACACATTTCTTCCAGAACCTGACAAGCCTGCGGGTAGGATATTTCCACGTTAACGCCCTAAATGGGAATGACCACCTGGACTTGGAGCTGCTTAACAATCAAACTGCAGTGTACGAGGATGAATACATACGGCATGTAAGGTTCGATGCCCCTGCTGTGATCAAGATCGACGGGAAAGAAAGCATCGGAGTTGTGCTACTACCAGGACTGAAAGAAAAAGAGGTAGATGAAAAAATGCCCCTGAACGAAGAGGAGTTCTGAGCATTGGGAGACGATATTGCACCGCTGAGGCGGGAAGGCGCAAAGGTATGAACACAGAGGCACGGTGACACTGAGATTCTTTGGTGAGTTGCGGAACTGCCTGCACGAATGAATGTTCTAACAAAATGAATGGATAAAAAAACACGGATACAGTTCCTGCCCCATTTCGGGGGAGGTTAGGAGGGGGATACTAATCCATAAAACCTTCGACTTCCAGCTTCCACCTTCAAGCTAATTATTCTTCTCCCATGATCTTATTAAACTGCTCATTGAGTTTTTTCTGCATCTCCGGATTAACGGCCGCCAAGCCTATCGGTGGGTATTGTGCCATCTCACCGCCCCTGTTCTGAAAAAGCACAAGGCTTGAAAAAACTGGGCCTATGCCTTTTTGTATCTTATAAAAACCAAGCAAATCATTGGGTATCACGACCCTGTTATATTTTCGCCCGACAGGGAATATCCTGTAATATTTTATATCTATTTCATCATCATTAAAATCCACCATAACAAACTCATACCCTCCATATCTGAACAGCAGAAGAACAAAGATAAGTACTGTCCACAACGTATAGATAATATTTTCGTCACTTACGGTGCCCATGAGATAATGAGCCCCCAGGATCACAAACAAAGTGATTATTATCAAGGAAAATACCACATTTATATGTGTTGCCTGTTTTTTATTGTCAATATGCATGACTAAATTGTATTATGGGTTAACATGTTCATATCTGTCCTAATCGATGCTTCGGCTATTCAATTTTGCAATATGTTTTTATTTATAGCTATCTTATTCATTATTAACCTCTCGACCTAACGGCTGAACCTGTTCCTACGGGCGGGCACCTACCAATTACACTATGTTTTTTGTTGTGCGCCGGCTTTTTATATCTTAACAAAATCCCTAAAATTTTTTCTGTCTATCACTTTTGTTTTTGCATTATACGTATTAACAAATGTTTCTGATAATTTTACTTTCGATCTTGTTTTCCATTTAAATTCAAATCCGTAAATTATACCGTCTTTTTCTTCTACAAAATCAATTTCCTGTTGCTGTTTTGTCCTCCAAAAATACATTCTGGCAAAGGTCTCTTTGTAAATATTTTGCTTCACCCTTTCTGAAACCAAGAAGTTTTCCCAAAGTGCACCAACATCAGTTCTTAATTTTAGTGGATTAAAATTGCCTATTATCGCATTTCTTATTCCGTTGTCATGAAAATAAATCTTTCGGTTTCTTTTTATTTCATTTCTTAAATTTCTACTGAAACTATTTAATCTAAAAACAACATACCCTTTTTCAAGAATGTCGATATATTTTTGAATGGTGATTTTATTTACTCCTATCGTACCTGCAAGTTCATTATAGTTGACTTCACTTCCTACTTGTAATGCAAGCGCTAATAAGAGGTTATCCAATATTTCAGGTTTTCTGATTTCAGAAACTGCGAGTATATCACGATAAAGATAACTGCTTACTAAGTTTTTTAATGTCTTCCTTTCTTTTCCTTTATTATTTAAAACTTCCGGATAAAACCCATATAACAATCTATTTTCTAATTGTTGCTCAGCCTTTACAAAACCTTCTTTGTTCTCAAATTCCTCCCACGATATTGGAAATAATTCATATTCCCATTTTCTGCCTGTAAGTGGTTCATTTAATTTATTCCCTAAATCAAAAGAAGATGAGCCTGAAACGAATAATTGAACCTTTTTAAATTGGTCTGTAATAATTTTAAGTGTTAAGCCAATACCGTCTATTCGCTGTGCTTCATCAATAAAAACAATTTTGTTTTCCCCTAAAATTGTTCGTATTTCTTCTGTGTTAGGATTTAAAAGCAATTGTCTGATTGCCGGGTCGTCTGCATCAAGAAATAAATATTCTTTTCCTTCAAGTACTTTTTTTATTAATGTAGTTTTACCAACTTGTCGCGCTCCAACAATGATTATGGCTTTTCCATTTCCAATATTATCTGTTATATTTCTTTCAATAGTTCTTTGATACATTTCTTTTTTATACAAATATAAATTAAATTATCATAATGACCTATAGTCATAACCAAAAGGCATCACAATAACTTCGTTCACCTATGCATAACAACCATGTTTCCGGCATTAATGCCTGTTAATATTCAAATTTAGTTATTTTTGTGGCATAAAACAGATTTTTATATGCTTCCTTTACTTTCAAAAGACGCAAACGTCTATATATCAGAAGACCTGACTGAAGATATCGAAAAGCTGATCAAAGCATTTCCTGAAGATAAAGTTTTCATTCTTGCTGACGAAGGTTCCTACGAGAACTGTTTCTCAAAGATTTCCGGCGTAAAGGGCATTTCGGAAAAGAGATTATTTGTTATCCCGCAGGGAGACGACAACAAAAATGCCCAGACAACTTTAAAAGTGTGGCATTTCCTTAGCCATTCGGGTGCTGACAGAAGATCACTCCTGATAAACCTTGGAGGCGGTATGCCATGTGACCTCGGAGGATTTGCAGCTTCCACCTTCAAAAGGGGCATTCAGTTCATCAACATACCAACAACACTGCTTGCACAGGTGGATGCATCCATAGGGGGCAAAACGGGAATAAATTTCGAAGGGCTGAAAAACCAGATCGGCGTTTTCAACCAAGCATCTGCGGTACTCATCGACACATCTTTCTTTGATACCCTGAGCAGAGAGAACATGGTGTCGGGATTTGCAGAGATGATAAAGCATACTCTTATCTACTCTAAAGAATCATGGGAAAAACTGCGTAAATTCGACATTTATGATCCCGATATGGAAGCACTCCGTGAACTGGTTGCAAGTTCGATAATGATAAAAAATCATTTTGTGGAAAATGACCCTACCGAGCAGTACCTTCGAAAAGCACTGAATTTCGGGCATACTTACGGTCATGCTTTTGAAAGTTTTGCCATGAAAGCCGGCAATCCGGTACTGCATGGTTATGCTGTTGCTTACGGTATGATTTGCGAGTTGTATCTTTCGCACCTGCGGCTCGGCTTCCCCATGACAGATGTGATAGACATTTCAAATTATCTGAAAAAGGTTTTTGGCATTTACAAAATACAACCATCCGATTACAAAGAACTGTTCAACTGGATGCACCACGACAAAAAGAATGAAGACAACCGTATCAACTTCACACTACTTGACGAGATAGGACAACTGCAGGTAAACATCAATGCAACAAAAGAAGAAGTGCTCTCGGCATTTGACTTTTACCGCGACCTGTGTCAGGATTGCTGAAAGTAACAGACCATTTAACTTTGCAACATTCAACCGATATGGATATCCTCGTTAAAGCTCCTGAAAAATATACGAACTGCACCATCAAGCTACCCACGTCGAAAAGCATCAGCAACCGGCTGCTCCTGCTGAATGCGTTAAGTTACAGCCCTTACGAGATAAAGAACCTCTCGGACAGTGACGACACTAAGGTCATGCTCGAGGTGCTCAACTCCAACGGCAATGTTTTCGACATTGGCGCTGCAGGAACGTCCATGCGGTTCCTTACGGCTTTTCTCTCAAAAGTTGTGGGGGAATGGGTTCTCACCGGATCTGAACGTATGAAGCAACGCCCGATAGGAGTTCTTGTAGATGCATTAAGGCAGCTTGGGGCAAAAATAGAGTATGACGAAAAGGAGGGGTACCCGCCATTGCGTATTTTTGGCAGCGCCCTGAAAGGGGGAGACATTACACTGCCGGGAAACATCAGCAGCCAGTACATCTCTGCATTACTGATGATAGCACCGCAGGTAGAGAACGGACTGACAATACATCTTGAAGGAGAGATCATCTCCAGGCCTTACATCGACCTCACCCTGAACCTCATGGAGGAGTACGGTGTAAAAGCGATCTGGCAGGGCGAAAGGACCATCATCATTCCCGAAGCCAATTACCGCCCTAAACCCATGTCGGTTGAGGCTGACTGGAGCGCAGCATCGTACTGGTACGAGATTGCAGCATTGAACCCCGGTATTGAGATCACACTGCAGGGATTGGATAAAAACAGCCCGCAGGGAGATTCTGCCGTAAAAGATATTTTTAAAAGACTGGGCTTAAATTCTAAATTCACAAAAAAAGGACTGATTATCAATTCTGAAGGGAAACTCCCCGAAAATTTCAATTACGATTTTGTCAACCAACCCGACCTTGCCCAGACTGTTGTTGTAACCTGCTGCATGCTCAATGTGCCTTTCAGCTTTACCGGGTTGCAAACATTAAAGATCAAGGAGACAGACAGAATTAACGCTCTTATCACCGAGCTTGCAAAATTTGGCTACAAACTTTCCACAAACGACAAAGATACCCTGGAATGGAACGGGGTTAAGGAAGAAGTATCCAATTCTCCTGTTTCGGTTGACACATACAAAGATCACCGGATGGCGATGGCCTTTGCACCTGCAGCATCCGTATTTAAAACCGTATTGATAAAAGATGCCGGTGTGGTATCCAAGTCATATCCGGCATATTGGCAGGATATCGCATTGGCCGGTTTTGAAATATCAGAAATTTAGACAAGACATTAGCATTCTGATAAGCTGTTCCGGAGATTAACTTTTCCAGGAATATCCCAACCAGCTTTCATCCTGTAAGCAAAACAGCAGACCCATTGAAAATAATTTACTCAAACATCAAAATATTTTACTCAGCCCACAGAGTGTTTTTACTCAATGTACTGAGTAAATCGTTTTTTAGAAATAATTGTAACAAATGATTCGCCGGTAACAGGATTTGTCAAACCGGAGCTTGGCTTTTATGAATAAAATGAATTTATGCGATTTAAAAATCGCCTGTCAGCTCTTTGACAGCATTGAGCATCTCATTATGATCAAAGGGCTTCATGAATACCTTATCTGCCCCCAGTATCTTTGCCGACCGAAGATATCCTTTGGCAGACAATCTCCCACCGCCTGACATTGCAATGATTTTTGTCCCGGGGAAATCCCGTTTCACTGTCGTTATCAGTTCAATGCCCTCTTTTTTAGGCATGATTACATCTGTGATGACAATATTGAAAACATCTTTGCTCATTAGTTCCAATGCTGCTTCACCATTCAAGGCCGTAGAAACAGAAAATCCTTCCCGCTCGAACAACCGTCTTAACATCTTAACTATTACTGGTTCGTCATCTACCACAAGTACCTTTTTCATACACTCTCCCTCCTTAAATCTAGATATGCCGGCAGATAAACCCTGAAAGTTGTACCTTTACCCGGCGTGCTTTCCACTTCGATAAAACCTTTGTGATTCTTCACAATACCATGCACAACGGACAATCCCAATCCGGTTCCTTCACCTACTTCTTTTGTTGTAAAAAATGGTTCGAAGATACGTTCTTTTATCTCCTTTGTCATACCTTTACCTGTATCCGAGATTTCGATCATAACATACTTCTTAACACTGTTCTTACTGAACATTTTTATCTCAGGATCATTCGAATCGACATTTGACAGGCTGATATTCAGTGATCCTCCCACCCAATCCATTGCGTGTAATGCGTTCAATACAATATTTATCAAAACCTGAACAATCTGTGCTTTGTCAGCTAGAACAATATCAGTTTTTGTTTTTATCCTGTTATGCACCGAAATATTATCCGGAACCGATATCTTTATCAAACCTTCAACCTCATGAACAATCTCTTTAATACTTACAGGCTCTTTATCTCTGCCATCATCGCTGTTGAGCGCTAGCACTTTTTGCACAATGCTTTTCCCCTGCCTTGCCGCCGAGAGTATTTGTTCCACATCCTCACGCAAAGGATCTCCAGACCTAAGATCATCAAGTAACATTCCGCCATAACCGATTATGGGTGTCAGCACATTGTTGAATTCATGGGCAATACCACCTGCAAGTGTTCCGATGGTCTCCATCTTCTGGAGCTGGAACAGGCGGCTCTCCAGATTTGATTTTTCTCTCTCAAATATCTTCCTTCTTTCTATCTCTTTTTTAAGCTGCTCATTAGTATCAATAAGTTCCCGGGCCCTCTCCTCAACCCTCTTCTCAAGCATTATATTTGATTTTTCCACCTTTTGACGCTCCCGGTTGAGTTGCACTTGCAAAAAATAGTTCCATCTCTCGTTGTACTCCAGATAATATGACAACAGCATTCCTGTAATATTAGCGCTTAGTAAAAAGAAGTTGCTGGTTAAAATAACCTCAAACGTAGAGCGTGTAATGAAAATTATAACTATTTCATATGATATGATTATAAGCAGTCCCGTTAAAACTGCATATACAAACCTTATTTTGGTGATTGTATAACCCAAAAACATAACAAGTATAATACCGGAATAGTAGGAGTATTGAACAGGCAAATTTGAAATAACATAGATCATTATTATGATACCCAAAGAGCTAATGTACACAACAAAAGATGCAACAATCTGCATGTGTTTTTTGAACAACTCCGTAAAAGACAGCAGGTATACGATAAGCAGAACAGGAATTACAATAACAAAGCGGATCAGGACAAACTCTTTTTTAGATTCAGGGAAAAGACACAGGTCAAGATTGAAAAACAAAGCATAAAAGACTATACCCATCAGAAGAGCCAGCCGAAACGGCTTAATGGAATTCTTGAAATATGTTCGCTGAAAGTCATCTTCATACTTCTTCCCTTCCCCGTAAAAAGCCAGAGTGAACCTGTTAACTTTCCAGCCTTCAAAATCAGGATTGAAAGAATCCCCAAAAATATTTCTCAGCACATATTTATCAAAAAACAACATCAGCCCAATCCTTTATCCATTACTGAGGGTACGAACACAAAACAATATTGTTACATCAATGGAGAGCAAAAGAATGCAAAGAAAAGAACCAGCCAAGTTAAAAAGCGGCCATCAACAGGCCAATGTCTTTTGAGGGTATATTGAATTTTTTACCCACATGATTGTTGGTAAGTATTCCACGATATATATATACACCCTGGCTAATACCGTAATTATCCTTTATCAACTGATGAATGCCTCCGGCTTCAGCTATCTGAAGCATAATAGGAGTGAAAATATTGCTTAATGCTATCGAGGCAGTTCTTGAAACACGGGAGGCAATATTAGGCACACAGTAGTGAATTACTCCATGCTTAACAAAAACCGGATGCTCCAGGTCAGTGCACATGGATGATTCAAAGCAGCCACCCTCATCCATACTGAGGTCGATAATGATGGAGCCCTTTTTCATCTGTGCCACCTGGTTCTCAGTCACCATGAAGGAGTGCCCTGTCTGCAGATACCTGAGGCTGCCCAGGACAACATCTGCTGATTTAAGGGCTTTGGTGAGTGTTTGCGGGTGCAGTACGGATGTAAAGACCCTTTGCCCAAGGTTCATCTCTAGCTCGCGCAGGTTGTGGTATGAGTTGTCAAAGATCTTCACCGTAGCCCCAAGCCCAAGGGCAGCCCTCGCAGAAAATTCTCCTGCAGTCCCTGCACCAAGTATCACAACCTCGGCAGGAGATATCCCTGTAATGCCGCCAAG
>JALVJU010000640.1 GCA_027034005.1 Marinilabiliaceae bacterium | reverse complement strand
GGCATTCCGCCACCCATTCCACCGGCAGGCATTGGGTTAGCAGGTTCCTCTTCAGGTTCATCTACCAGCACACACTCTGTTGTCAGGAACATACCGGCTACTGAAGCTGCGTTCTCAAGAGCGATACGTGTTACTTTGGCAGGATCGATAACTCCGCTTTCAAACAGATTCTCATACTGATCTGTACGTGCGTTGTATCCAAAATCATCTTTGCCTTCTGCAACTTTCTGTACAACTACAGCTCCCTCTTTACCGGCATTGAATACGATCTGGCGCAATGGCTCTTCAAGGGCACGTTTCACGATCTCGATTCCTGTAGCCTCATCGTCAGTTTCAGCTTTGATGTCTGAAAGTACATTGATTGCACGCACCAAAGCTACTCCACCTCCCGGAACGATACCCTCTTCAACAGCAGCACGGGTAGCGCTCAGGGCATCATCAACACGGTCTTTCTTCTCTTTCATTTCCATCTCAGAAGCAGCACCTATGTAAAGAACGGCTACACCTCCTGCCAATCTGGCAAGACGCTCCTGAAGTTTTTCCCTGTCGTAATCAGAAGTGGTATTGTTTATCTGAGCCTTGATCTGAGTGGTCCTGGCCTCGATTGCCTCTGTAGAACCTGCACCGTTAACTATTGTAGTGTTCTCTTTATCGATAGTAACTTTCTCTGCTTCTCCAAGCATCTCAAGAGTTGCATTTTCAAGTTTCAGCCCTGTCTCTTCCGAGATAACAGTTCCGTTGGTCAGCACTGCTATGTCCTGAAGTATCTCCTTACGACGATCGCCGAATCCCGGAGCTTTAACAGCTGCTACTTTCAAAGAACCTCTCAGGCGGTTAACAACCAAAGTAGCCAGAGCTTCTCCATCAACATCCTCAGCAATGATCAACAATGGTTTACCTGTCTGGGCAGTGGCTTCGAGAACAGGAAGAAGATCTTTCATAGTTGATATCTTCTTGTCATGTATCAAGATATAAGGATGCTCAAGCTCGGCTTCCATCTTTTCTGTGTTGGTCACAAAGTAAGGTGAGATATAACCACGGTCGAACTGCATACCTTCAACAACTTCAACAGAAGTCTCGATGCCTTTTGCTTCCTCTACAGTGATCACACCTTCTTTACCAACTTTTTCCATAGCCTCAGCAATCAGCTTACCTATCTCGTTGTCGTTGTTGGCTGAGATAGCAGCAACCTGCTGTATCTTCTCACTGTGATCGCCAATCTCTTTTGACTGAGAAGCAAGGTCCTTAACAACAGCAGCAACGGCTTTGTCGATACCTTTCTTCAGCTCCATAGGGTTAGCTCCTGCAGTTACGTTCTTCAATCCTACACTAATGATAGATTGAGCAAGAACGGTAGCAGTAGTTGTTCCATCTCCGGCATCGTCACCGGTTTTGGAAGCAACCTCTTTTACCATCTGAGCTCCCATATTTGCATAAGGATCTTTAAGTTCGATCTCTTTTGCTACTGACACTCCGTCCTTCGTAATGGCAGGAGCGCCGAATTTTTTATCAATGATTACATTTCTTCCCTTAGGGCCAAGAGTTACTTTTACAGCATTAGCCAACTCGTCAACACCTTTTTTCAACAGTTCACGAGCCTCTACATCAAATTTTATTTCTTTTGCCATTTCAACAGCTTTTTAATGGTTTTATAATTAAACAATTTATTCTACTCAAAGAAACTTTCGTTTAGCAGCAAAAAGTTTCCAAATAATTCCGCCTCTACTATCTCATAAAGTGTGCCAAAAAAAAAGCGTGTCAATATGACTGACATACTGACACGCTTTAAATATCTTAAAACCGCAAACTACTTCTGGGGCGGCTGGTCTGTCTGACCTCCTGACTGAGTTTGTTCAGCAGGATTTGCAGGGAATACAGGAGCTTCCTGTGACGGCAATGTAAGGTTGTTCAATTGCTCATCTATTTCTGCGCCTGAAGCTGTTTCCTTTGGCAATACCATCACAGCAACAAAAGCCAATACAAGCAGTGATCCTGCAAGTGTCCATGTTGCCTTTTCCAAAAAGTCAGTAGTTTTACGAACTCCCATAACCTGGTTAGATGAAGAGAAATTGGCAGCAAGCCCTCCCCCCTTTGATTCCTGTACCAAAACTATCAGGATCAACAATATACTAACCAAAATAACCAACACCGAAATAAACTGATACATATCTTAAAAATTTACTGATTACTAATTAGTTTTTTCACTTTTTCAATTTGCTGCGCAAAGTAAACACTTTTTTCGGGATATTTCAAACTCAGTT
Organism: Marinilabiliaceae bacterium; assembly: GCA_027034005.1. Lineage (GTDB taxonomy): Bacteria > Bacteroidota > Bacteroidia > Bacteroidales > Marinilabiliaceae > JAADEM01. Next base: position 4,860 of record JALVJU010000640.1, on the reverse strand, counting down.
TCTCAAATATGTTTAAAGCTTTGGAATAATGCCCCTGTTTCATGTAAATCTTTGCAAGAGTTTCGGTCATAAGCTCATCGCCTTCCAGTGTTACCGGTTCCTCAACTTTTATTTCCGGCTCTTTCTTTTCTGTTGTTTTGGGTTTGATAGTCTTATCCTGATTACTTAAAAACTTGTCGATAACATCCAGGGTTTTGCTTCTTTTCTCCTTTGATCTCTTTTCTGAAATCTCTTTTTCTCCTGTCGTGTTGCTGTTCACTAATGCCAGCCAATCCTCAAAAGTATTGTTACGCTGCCCGTCAGTATCTTCTTCATCCAGGCTCAAAGAATAACCTGAATTGCCGCTTTTTTCATAATCGAACAACATCTCTTCCGGGACTGACATGCCGTCATCACTTGAATGGAAAGTAAAACCTACTTTACCGCCCTGTATGGTCTCTGTCACCTGGTCAACGCCAAAATATTCATCTACAGATTCCACACTGCCTGTTACGGCAACGGAAGAAGATTTTTCTTCAGTCTTGTCGGGAACTTCCTGCTGAGATATTACTTCCTGCTGTTCCTCTTCCCTGACCACATGTTCAGGATATGTCCCACGGATCAGATCAAAAAGCCTTGTCCTGTCAGAAATAAAGATCGCCGACCTTTTAAGCTCCGATTCGAAAAGAACGTGGTCAAGGACCTTAAGGTTCTTCAACAACAACGATCTTGCAGCCTGAAAGAACGGATACTGTGCAACAAGTTCCTGCAATCCCTTTAAAGTATTCTCATTTAATTCTGCAGGACTTTCTATCAGGTCGTATAGTTGTTGCTTGTTCATCTGTTACCAGTCAGAAAAGGCTTTGTTGAATATATTTTCAGTAAGCTGATCAATAATTAGCGAAGTCAGTTCGCCCTCTACCTCGGTGATGTTCCTCTCCGATGCATAATCCTGATATGCCGAGAAGCTTGACTCCCAGTTTTTCTTCGGGTCAACTTTGTTCCTGTAGCGTACCTTGACGGTTATCGTAAGACGTGATTGTGCCGATACGGCATCTTCCTTAATGGCCATAGGGCGGATAGTATAACCGGTTATCTCACCTGAAAAATCAACATCCCCGACTCCCTCTACCAAAACGAGGCGAGATTCGCTCATTATCCTTTCTTTCAGTAGTTCCGTAAATTTCTGGCTGAGTAACGGGTTTATAATAGCTGCCCTATTATTGAAATACTGAACCGAAAAAGTATTAAGGTTCTCGTCTATCGATGCACCGCTCAAAGTGACATGAACAGAACATCCGGACAACACCAGCATGAACAATAGAAATAAAGTCTTAAAGTATTTTATCATAAAAACCGGATATTAAGATTCACACACCTCATTGTCACCCTTCGATATTATATTCTTTGATCTTACGGTACAATGTACGTTCAGATATCCCTAGGTCTTTTGCGGCATATTTTCTTTTGCCGTTATGTTTGGCAAGGGCTTTTTTTATCAACTCTATCTCTTTGTCAACCAAAGACAATGACTCCTCAACAAACTCTTCAGTGTCCTGTATCATAGGATCATCGTGTCCCTGCTTTTCGGAATAGTGGATCTTGGGTGTTGATACTGTCGTCACAGGTGTAGCTACCGTAGGGGTTGCCGGAGAATTCATCAAAGCGCCTTCGCCTTCATCATAAAGTTTTTTAATTATCTGGGCATGTTCTCCCTTAACATCAGAACAGGCATCATCCTGTAACATTTCAAGCACGAGCTTCTTAAGGTCGTTCATATCATTCTTCATATCGAAAAGCACTTTGTAAAGAATCTCCCTTTCATTGCTGAAATCGGATTTGGCCGTACTTTCCGTTTCTACTAAAGCAGGCAGGTTATCCCCTATATGATATGGAATATATGTGGCAAGTGTTTCCGCATCTATCACCCTATTCTTTTCTATCACAGATATCTGTTCAGTAATATTTTTCAACTGCCTGACGTTACCCGGCCAACGGTACCTGATAAGCAATTCTTTTGCCTCATCGGTAAGTTTGATGGGAGGCATACGGTATCTGTCGGCAAAATCATTGGCAAATTTCCGGAACAGCAAGTAAATGTCCTCCACCCTGTCCCTTAACGGAGGAACGATGATCGGCACACTGCTTAAACGATAATAAAGGTCTTCACGGAACTTGCCTTCACTGATAGCCTTTTCCATAACCACATTGGTAGCTGCAACAACCCTTACGTCGGTCTTTAAAACTTTTGAAGAACCTACTTTCATAAATTCCCCTGCTTCAAGCACCCTAAGCAGTCTCACCTGGGTACTTAACGGCAGTTCTCCTATCTCATCCAGGAAAATGGTTCCGCCGTTAGCCTCTTCAAAGTATCCTTTACGCGCAGCAAGAGCACCGGTAAAAGCGCCTTTCTCGTGCCCGAAAAGCTCGGAATCTATCGTTCCCTCAGGTATTGCACCACAGTTAACGGCAATGTACGGCCCGTGCTTGCGGGCACTGTGCTGATGAATAATTTTCGGAAAAACCTCTTTACCTGTACCACTCTCGCCTGTAATAAGTACCGAAAGATCGGTAGGCGCTACCTGCACCGCAACATCTATTGCCCTGTTAAGCCCGTATGCATTACCGATTATTCCGTATCGTTGTTTTATTTGTTGAACATCCATATCTATACTGAAAAAATTACAGGTTTACATGACAAAGTTACAATTCTAATTTAAGTTTCCTTGTTTTCTTCTTTACAAATTCATTAAAATTATTCTGGCAAAATGAATTTAGTTACCCCATTTTTTCATAAATTTAAAGTATTAAGAGCAACACCATTTTTAAATCACCGAATAAAAGATAAAACAGATGAATAAACTCAGGTTACTGGAACTTGACCCCTGGCTGGAACCTTTCTCGGAAACAATTGAATCCCGTGTTTTAAAATACAGACAAAAACTGGAAGATATTGAAGAGGTATCAGGGACTCTGAGAGATTTTGCCTCCGGACACATTTTCTTCGGACTGCACAGAACCGAAACAGGATGGATTTTTCGTGAATGGGCGCCAAATGCCATTCACATGTACCTTATAGGCAATTTCTCCGAATGGAAACCACTGCCCGAATACAGACTGACACCAAAAGATAACGGCATATGGGAAATAGAACTGCCTGACAACCTGCTGACCCATGGCGATCTTTACAAACTTCTGGTCCAGTGGGAAGGCGGAGAGGGAGAACGGATACCTTCCTATGCCAACAGGGTGGTTCAGGATGAAGAGACAAAGCTTTTCTCTGCACAGGTGTGGGAGCCCCGTGAAAATTTCAACTGGACAGACAATGAATTCAAGCCCGACAAGTCTGCGCCTCTGATCTACGAAGCCCATGTAGGCATGTCTTCAACTGAAGAAAAAGTTGCTTCCTATACAGAATTCACCGATAACGTGCTGCCCAGGATCAAAGAGCTTGGGTACAACACCATTCAGCTGATGGCTATCCAGGAGCATCCCTACTATGGCAGTTTCGGATATCACGTTGCAAACTTTTTTGCGGCATCTTCCCGTTTCGGCACACCAGAAGAACTGAAAAGGCTTGTTGACACCGCCCACAACATGGGCATTAACGTGATAATGGACCTGGTGCATTCACATGCAGTTAAAAATGAGCTTGAAGGTCTCAGCCGTTTTGACGGAACAACATACCAGTATTTTCATGAGGGGCCAAGAGGAGACCACCCGGCATGGGACTCAAAATGTTTCAACTACGGCAAGGACGAAGTAATGCACTTCCTTTTGTCCAACTGCCGGTACTGGATAGAAGAATACCATTTCGACGGGTTCCGGTTCGACGGTGTTACAAGTATGTTGTACTACAATCACGGCCTCGAAGTGAACTTCACATCTTATTCCGATTATTATAAAGGCGAAGAAGACATTGATGCCATGACTTATCTTACCCTTGCAAACAAGCTGACACATGACATCAAACCTGAAGCCATATGTGTGGCAGAAGAGATGAGTGGATATCCGGGACTTGCAGGGAAAATAGAGGACGGCGGCATCGGGTTCGATTTCCGTCTATCAATGGGCGTGCCCGATTTCTGGATCAAACTTATCAAAGAGAAAAAAGATGAGGAGTGGAATGTTGCCCAGATATATCACGAACTGACACAACACAGACCTGAAGAGAAAACCATTTCCTACGTTGAATCCCACGACCAGGCCCTGGTTGGTGACAAAACGATAATATTCCGCTTAGTTGACAAAGAGATGTATTTCTCAATGGCCAAAAATATCGACAACCTGGTTATCGACCGCGGAATTGCCTTGCATAAAATGATAAGGCTGGTAACCCTGGGTACTGCTACGGGAGGCTACCTCAACTTTATGGGAAATGAGTTCGGCCATCCCGAATGGATAGATTTTCCGCGCGAAGGCAACGACTGGTCGTTCAAATATGCCCGCCGGCAATGGAACCTTGTTAATGACAAACTGCTGAAGTTTCATTACCTCAACGATTTTGACAAGGAGATGATCGGTATATTCAGGAATAACAACCTACTGCCCGTCATTCCTTTCAGGCTGCATGCCAACGAACAGGATCAGGTACTGGCATTCCATAAAGATAATTACCTTTTTGTTTTCAACTTCAATCCTTCAGTTTCTTTCGAGGGATACGGCATTACCGTTCCCAAAGGAAAGTATAAGATAGTAATGACTACCGATGACAAAGAATTCGGCGGATTTGAAAGGGTGGATAAAAGCTATATCTACTACTCCGAAGCCATTCCGTTCAGCGATGAAGCACATCAGATAAAACTATACATCCCTGCCAGGATCGGTATCGTTTTACAAAAACAAAAGATAAAACGGGTAAGGTGATCTCACAGAAAAAAC
>JALVJU010000639.1 GCA_027034005.1 Marinilabiliaceae bacterium | reverse complement strand
CTCGAGCCTGCATCAACATCACTTGCCGACACTGTGCCTATTAAAGTCCCATTGGGACTGTTCTCGTCAACATTAAACACTTGTCCGGTTGCGATCTCCGGTGTTTCGTTCACATCGCTGACATTGACAGTTACTGTTCCGGAATCGCTGAGCGAACCATCAGAAACCTCCACTCCAAGTGAGTACTGCACTGCAGTTTCATAGTCTAATCCTGATGCTGCAACGGTTATCTCTCCGTTTGAAGAATTGATAGCAAAAAGTCCTTCTCCGTTGCCCGATGTAATCGAATAAGTCAAATTCGTACCGGCATCAACGTCACTTGCCGACACTGTGCCTACAACCGTGCCCTCTGCACTGTTCTCATCAACACCAAACACCTGTGAAGCCGCGATCTCCGGCGCTTCGTTCACATCGTTGACATTGATGGTAAAAGACTTTTCTGCATACTTCAGATTTTCATCTGTGGCCCTCACTCTCAGCCTAAGCGTCGTTTTGGTCTCATAATCCGGGCTTTGCTTTAAAATCAGGTCATTGCCATTAATCCTGAAATAGCTGTTGTCGTCACTTCCGGTACCTGAAACCAATTCAAGGAAATGCATGTCATTTGCGTCTGCATCGGTAACCGAAATATTTCCGACAACCGAACCAATAGCGCTATTTTCATTTATTGCAGAATTTGACAATGAAATATCTGTTGGCGCCGCATTAGATGACTTGGACTTTAATACCCTGACTTCATCTAGCCAGAACTTCCTGCCACTGTCACGAGTAAATTGCAACTTAAAGGTTACGGTTCCCGAAGCATCGGCAGGCAGGATAATCTCACGCCAATCCCCTGCATAAGATGTCCTTCCCGCATAATAAACATTCAATTCACCAGAACCGGCACCATTTTTATAAATATAAAGACCAGTTACCGTTTCGGATGTTGGGGATGAATCTCCACCGGGATAAGAACATTTGTACCTGAGCTTAACAGCCACAGCATTTGTCACGTCAAACGAAACATAGTTATCGGTATTACCCGCAATATACATACTGTTTCCATTTGGCGATTCAGCATTGTCAATAATCCACGAACCGGCTGTAGTAAAGTCAGCCGGGATAGTCCCGTCAGAGAAATCATACAGTTTTTGTGTTTCCCTGATAATGGGAGCAGAATTTGATATTATAACTTCTTCAATATCCATGGTTGCCCCTGCATTCTGAGTATCATTAAATCGGATATACACATTACCGTTTAATACATTCTTCCAATAGTTATCCGATATTACCTTATTTAATGTTTCCTGCACTGTACCTCCCGCATTATCATAATTACCTGTACAGGTAACAATAACAACCTCTTTGTTTGAAGAATCAATATGTATCCTTGTAAATAAGGGTGTAGCATTGGGGAACGAGGTACCATAACTACTATTCCGAGAAAATCTCAGAAAAGCTTCTGTATTATAAACACCAAGATAACCTCGTAAAAAAGATCCTTTATTGTCTTTTTGCCATCTTATGTAGATATCTTTATCTCTAAGATCAAAAACCTCTTTTGACAATAAAGCGTTCCCATTACGATATCCTGTGCTGTAACATCTTAATCCTGATGTAATCTCAGTCAAGGGCCCCGTATGTGTTGTGGTCCAGTGATCAATGTCCAAAGGAATGGAATAGTCCTGAGCCATTCCCAAAAAAGCAATAAAGCTGATAGCCAATGTGAGTAATTGTTTTTTCATGATAATATAATTAGTGGTTAAATAATTTCAGTAATCTCTTCCAGCCGGAGTTTGTAGTTTTTCGCTCAAGCCCCATCATATCTGGATCAGCAGGAAGTATCGTACCATCTTTCAGGACAACTACAGAGGTTTTTACCGAAGATACCTTGTCGTAATACCTTTGATTTATAAGATGTTTGGGGTGAATTCGAATAAAGTTATATTCAGCCAGCCCTTTCTCCAGGTCATCAATTGAATCCGTAACCTGCTCTGAACTTCCGTCAGCAAAGTAAACCAGTGTCTTGCCTGCCTTACTTTCAACCCTGACTATATTTTTCGAATCTATTCCCTTTTTCATTTTATCCGGACTGTTTTAGTGACAATACAAAAAAAATAAGGAAAGCCGGGAACCAAAGCGGCAATGAATATTCGCCAAGTGAAATTGTAAATCCGTGGCATTTCCCCTGAAATTCGTTTTTTATTGAAAAACAGGAAACCAAATCACCCTTTTGACGTATCCTGTTTTGTGCACATCAACAGAACTTATAAGTTATCCCGTACGATACTGGTAATATTCTTCATACTGTTAGTTTTACCGGCAGTATCACAGCCAAAGGTTGTACAGGACATCTATGCCCGCTTCAGCCACCTGACCACCGAAGACGGACTGCCGTCAAACAGGATTACTGCCATTTTTCAGGACAAAGACCGTTTTGTCTGGATAGGAACAGGCAATGGTCTCTCACGATACGATGGCCATGAACTGAAGAACTTTTTCCATTCCGAAAATGACACTACATCAATCCCCGGAAACTACATAACCTGCATTACACAGGACAGCACAGGAGCGATATGGGTAGGAACAAAACAAGGACTTGCTTCACTGTCGGCACAAACAAATGAATTTGTCACGGTCCCCCTGATAATGAAAGCCGGGAAAGGGCTAAGCAACGAACATGTACGTGCGATACTGCCCGATAGTTTGCCATACCTTTGGGTGGAAACAGTGGACGGAAACCTGCACCGGCTAAACACAAAAACATACTTTTCACAAATATTTCCCCACAAACGCATTAGGCAGCCATACTACGATTACCACACCATTGTTAAAGACAGTTACGACAAGTTATGGATAGGCGGACGAAATCTCGGCCCCGTTTGGTTCAATGCCCAGACAAAAAAATTCATATACATTCCTGCGGATGCACCAGAACTGAAAAAGAAAAGGGACAACGATGTGGCTGCATATTTTGAGGACAGCAGGAGCATGTTCTACATATCGGGTACCGACGGGTTTTACATCTATGACCGAATAAGGAACATCTTCAAAAAAAAACTTAAAACATCAACATTTGGCATCTCAGAGGACAAGAACGGGATGTTATGGCTGGCAACAGCCGGCGGACTGTACAAATATGATGTGAAAAAAGATGCAATGACCCGGTATGCCCATAACGAAAGCGACCCCTACTCCATCAGCGCCGATCATCAATACTGCCTGCTTGCAGATGCCGATGGCAACATCTGGACGGGAACTCGTGCAGGCGTGAACATCCTTTACAAAGAGAGAGGGGCCTGCAAGCATTACAGGCATATACCCTTTGTAAACGGCTCACTCGACAACAACAAAATATCCTCTTTCATGCAACTCGATGACTCAACTCTGTTTGTTGGCACAATGGGCGGCGGGCTCAACGAACAAAACCTGAAAACAGAGCTGTTTCATGCTTACACTAAAGATAAAAACCAAACATGCGCAATATCATCCAACAAGGTTTCGACAATAAAAAAAGGGAATGATTGCCTGTGGGTTGGACTTTGGCAGGGAGTGGGATTCAACCGTTTCGACCTGAAAACAAAATGTTTTAAAAGATATGCTGTCAGTCCCAACACTTTTAAGGTCGACTGGTACAACGACTTCCTCGACACAGGCAGCGACACTCTTTGGTGCGGTATCTGGGGAGGCCTTGGGATTCATTTTTTCGACAAAGAAACAGGGAAATTCCTTAAAAAGAACTATCAACCGTCAGATCATCCGGATAACCACCCATTGAAATTCCAAATAATCAACAACAACTTCATGCTGTCCTTCTTCCATGGAATCATTTATGTCTATGACACAATCACAAACCAATTTAAAGGATACACCCCGGAACAGGACAGGCAAAAAGCAAAACTCTACAATCTAATCCCTGCTGACCTTCCCAGAGGTAACAAAACGGTATTTGACGGCATCAACTCGGGGGACAAAACGTTCCTCGCAACACAAAAAGGCATCGTGACCTATGACTGCCGGAAAGTTTCTTTTGAAACATTCGGGGGAATAAAATACCCTGTCTATGCCATTACGAACTCTTCTGTACAGAATGCTTTCTGGATAGCAACCGACAAAGGCCTGGAATATTTCGACTATCAAAGCAATAAAAACTACATAGTTGAAAGATCAAACCGTTTAAAATCACCCCTACACGGACGAAAGATATTGTCCCTGCTTTGGCTGAGCAAGGACAGGTTACTCATTGGCTCCGATAAAGGTTTGCTGATATACAACCCATCACTGTCTGATTTTTCACCTCTGAAAAATGAACTAAAAAACACCTCTTTATCTGAAGAAGAGATAAAAAAGATTTTCCTAATGCCAGGCAAAAAGATCTACTTTATACTTACACAGGGATTTGCTCACTCATCGACCAAATTAGAAAACATAAAAATCTACTCTGTTGCTAATTCGTTTAGCCATAAGATGCCAACAGACATAATTTTCGGCATCACACCCGGTTTTGAAAATGGGACTGTGTACCTTTCTACCGATATTGGGGTGATACTTTTCAATGAGGACAAACAGAGCTTTTCGGCGATACAGAAAACACAAAGGTACACGATTTTCTCTTCTAAGGTTCTCGGGAAAAAACTTTCACTCTGCACTAACAAGGGATACCTTCAGTACCTCCCGGAAGCCGACAGCATCATTCATCACAACTTCCCGGCTCCCGACCGCCTCTCGTCCCACCTGATAACATTTCTCAGGAAAGACCGGAACGGGTTTGTCTGGGCAGGCAGCACCGATAGGGGCGTTAACAGGATAAACCCTGCAACCGGAATTATCGACCACTATTTTGAAGGAAACCACAAAGGTTTCAGAGGGAAAGATGCACTCTGCTTCCTTCAGACAAGCACAGGAGATATTTATATCGGGGGAGAAAAACTAAATCTTTTCGATTCTCAAAATAACTGCTTTAAAAGGCCTGCCTTCTACGGCAAATTACCTGAAGATCCCGTTCTTTCCATGTTGGAAGATGATAACAAAGACATTTGGATAGTTACCGAAAACAATATCTTCAGGGCATATCCTGAAACCGGTTCAATTACCGACATCGGCAAACTAACAGGACTTAAAAATATATCTTTTACCAAAGGGATACTAAAACTATTGACGGGAGAGATACTGATAGGTTCCGAGCAGGGGTATTTCAGGTTTGATCCGGATAAACTTTTCGATCCAAAAGCACACAAAGTGACCATAACAGGCATTAAAGTCATGGGAAAGGACAAGAACATCCTTCACAATGAAGCAAATGGATTATTGTTAAACTACGATGAGAACTTTTTCAGCATCAATTTTTCCGCCATGGATTTTTCTCCTATTGAAAAAACATACAAATACAAGCTTGAGGGAGTGGATGAAACATGGCGTTTGACTTCAGATCATTCCGCATCATACACAAAATTACCGCCCGGGAACTATCTGTTCAGGGTAAAAGAGGCCGGCCGCCCGAAAACACTAACAAGCTACAAAATCAATATTCGGCCACCGTTTTACAAAACATGGAGGTTCATATCACTGATCGTTTTGATCATTGCCACGGGCATTATTTACTGGTGGACGCAGCGGCTGAAAAAACTGAATATCGAAAAGAACAACATTCGACTCAGGCAGCGCCTTTTGCTGTCACAGTTAAATCCGCATTTCATGTTCAACGCACTTGTTGCGATACAGAATTTCATCTATCAGAACAAACCAAGGGAATCAGGGAAGTATCTGGCAAAGTTTGCCAAACTGATGCGCCTTTATCTGGAAAACATGAGATCGGAACATACAACTGTCGACAAAGAGGTCGCAACCCTTACTTACTACTTAGAGATGCAGAAACTGAGGTTCGATGACTCTTTTGAATTCAACATTACGACCAACGGCTTTTCTAATACATCATCAGTGGAAGTCCCAACGATGATGATACAACCACTTGTTGAAAATGCCATTGAACACGGGCTAAAGAATACCAAAGGCGGAATGCTTAAGGTCAGTTTCAAACAAAACAAAAAAACAGTAACGGTTACCATTGAAGATAACGGCAAAGGATATGCCCCAGACAGGGAAAAAACAACCGGCAAAAAACACAGGTCTGTTTCTACAAGTATCCTTAAAGAAAGGATAGACAACCTGAACAGGGAACATAAAACAAAAGATTTCTCATTAAGGATTGTAAATCTTTCTGATTTAAATACGGGAAGAACCGGAACGCAGGTAACCATTGTTTTACCACTGTTGTTCACAAACAAAAATGACAAATTAAAAACAGAGGACAGATGAATATACACACACTTATCATCGATGACGAGACACATGCCAGGAATGCCATCATCGGAATGCTGAAACACAACTTTCCTGAAATCGTGATAGTCGGTGAGGCAAACGGAGTATTCGAAGGATTGAAAGCCATACGCGAACTATCCCCCGACCTTGTCTTTCTCGATATCCAGATGGGCGACGGTACAGGCATTGAACTTTTACAACGGCTCGATGAAATTGATTTTTCGCTGATATTCCTCACGGCGTACGAAGAATATGCTTTACAGGCATTCAAATATTCGGCAACCGATTACCTGCTCAAGCCGGTAGATATTGACGACCTTGAAAAAACCATTGAAAAAGTAAAACATGTCATGCACCGGCCGCAATTCGATATGGAAGCATTGCTCAACAGCCTTAAACCGGAAAACAATACCGAAAAAAAGATCGTATTAAAAACTTCCGACAGCATTCATCTTGTGAAAGTAACGTCCATTATCCGATGTGAATCGTCGGGGAACTACACCAGGTTCTTTTTCGACAACAGAAAACCGATAATGGTTTCCAGGCCTCTGAAAGAGTTTGAGACAACACTTCCTGCCGACAGGTTCTTCCGCCCGCACCAATCGCACCTTATCAACATCAACATGATAGACCACATTAAAAAAACCGATGGTTATCAGGTTATCATGACCGATGGCTCGAACATTCCCGTGGCAACCCGCAAAAAAGACACTCTTTTCAACCTGCTTGATGAGATGTGATAAATAGCTCATTAAAACCATGGTTATACAGAGTAAATTACTATTTTTGAAGCAATAACCTGTTTTATTAACCTTACATGCCAAAGAATCAAAATGAAAAAGTTCTTTTTACTTCTTATTGCACTTGTTGCAGTATTAAATACGTATGGCAACCCCATTGATGCCGACAGGTCAGAGGGCTATTTCGAAGAGATAAAGTTTGAGTTCATCAACAACAAGATAATTATTCCTGTTACCATCGACGGAACCGTTTACCGATTTATGTTCGATACCGGCGCACCTAATGTAATATCAAAGGAGGTAAGTGAAAATATTAATCCCAGGATATTAAAAACATCCAAAACAACTGATGCAGTTGGTAACACATACAACCTGGAAACAGTGCTCATTCCTGAAGTATCCATTGGAAATATCACCTTTAAAGACACAAAAGCCCTTTCGTACGACATTAGGAAGATTGATGTTTTCAATTGCCTGAACATTGACGGGTTCATCGGCAGCAACCTTTTAAAGAATTCGATTGTACAGATCAATTTTGATACCCAAACGCTAACATTAACCAACAACAAGCACAAACTTGACCTTGACAAAAACAATTCAACGAAAATGGATATCCTTGGCCAACAACACAGCCCATTTATTTTTATCGGCCTCCAGGGAAAAACTGATGCCAAGGATCAGGTATTGGTCGATACCGGCATGGACGGTTTTTACGACATATCGCACCGCAGCTACGACATATTCAAGAACTATGACATCCTGAAAGATATTGCTACAGCAGTAGGGGAAAATATCATAGGTATATTCGGCAATGGACAAAAAACTGAGCAACACCGCGTCCTGGTTCCTGCGCTTAAGATTGCAGGAACATCATTCCTTAAACTTACAACCACAACCATCAACGAAAGCGTTTCCCGCATAGGCACCGACATGCTGAAATTCGGTCTTGTAACAATTGATTTTAAGAACAAACGTTTTTATTTCGAGGCAAAAGAGAAAGCCATCGATGTTTCCAAACCACTTCCCGAGATAACCCCAACTGTTATGAACGGCAGGCTTGTTGTGGGATATGTATGGGACAAAAAACTGAGCAACAAGGTCGCTTACGGTGATGAAATAATTAAGATTGATGACAGAAACATTTCGGATATGAATGTTTGTGAGTTTATGTCGCTGAAACAGGAGTTTGAACAGAAAGACACATTGCACATTGTTTTCAAAACTAAAAAGGGCGAAAACACAAAACTGACAATTGTGAAGAAATTGCCAAACCCGTAACATAAGCAAACGTTGCCTTTACACATATTTTATTGTCACTTTTTATTTTCTGAGCTTTTTACTTTTTAACTTTACAACTTTATGAACTTTCTAACTATAACATATGTGCAGCCCGAGAGACATAAAAAGCATATTTGAAGAGATCAAACGGGATAACCTTTCCGGCTCCGGAACTTTGCTGCAAAAACTAACAGAAAAACTTGGAATCTGCACCTCTTCAAACAGGTCATACTCACCTGATGAGGCAAAAAACATCCTGAACCTTTTCAATGCTTTTTCGGAAGAGATGGCCGATTTTGCAGTGATATCCCATTTTTGCGACCATATCTCTGCGCAAATCGGTAAGGAATCGCTGAAAAGCACACAAGAGCTTCACCAGGTTATCAAAAGATATTCGGACAACTGGGCTGATGTTAACAAAAGGGTAGCAAACAACTTTATCAGCACCGTAAACATCAAGAACAAAACTGTACTCCTGCACAGCCAAAGTTCTACCGTCATCACCCTTTTTGAACGGTTAAAAGAAAAAACTTCCGGTATCAACATCATTCAAACAGAGAGCCGTCCCATGTACGAAGGACGGCAACAGGCAGAAAAACTTGCCGGAATGGGCTTCCCTGTAAAGCTGGTTACCGACACCGGTTTTTCTCCCCTGATTACCAACATTGACATTGCCATCCTCGGTGCCGACAGGATTTACAACGATGCTTTCATCAACAAAGCCGGCTCATACGCAATTGCCCTGCTCTGCCGCGAACACAATATCCCTTTGTATATCCTTGCCGACAGCCGCAAATTCATCGACAGGCCGTCTTCCGGTTCCCATCCTGAAAAAGAAAAGCCCCGTGAAGAGGTTTGGAGTGCTCCTCCGCCAGGTGTAACACCTGTTAACCTGTACTTTGAAGCCGTCCCCCGCTATCTTGTTACAAAATTTTCCACTGAAAAACATAAGTTTCAGTTACAGTAAAAAAGCAGGCATAATGAGCAAAAAAGGAAAAATAACGATAAGTTGCTACGATGCAACATACCTCATCTCAAAAAAGCAGGAGGAGAAACTGTTGCTCACCGAACAGATGAAACTGTCGCTCCACCTGATGTATTGCAAATACTGCAACCGCTTTGCCAAACAGACCAAACAGATTACCGACTCCATCAAAAAGAAGAACAAGAAGATGAAGGACAGCTCCGTCAAGATATAACTCACCGAAGAACAAAAGAAAAGGATCGCAGATGCTATGAAGAGTAAGGGATAAGCAGAATGCTCAGTCGGCAGTTGGCAGTCAGCAGTCCTCAGTTCAAAGTCTGCTGCAAAATAAGGCATAAAACAAAAGGTGCGTAGCACCGCAACATTTGTAGAAAAAGAGAGCACACACAAAATTAGGTGCAGGGCACCGGAATATAAAAGCCGGAAAAGGGAAGCTCAAAGCCGGATGAATGCGTTTTTACCGCAGAGGCGGTAAGACGCAAAGGGTTGGCACACATCACGAGAGAAGGAAACAGAACACTCAAAGGCAATAGGCAAGTTCTCTCAAATAAACGAATAAGCAAATCATTAATTAACCTGTCTGCTGCCGATTTATCTGGCTACGCAGCTAGACAGGCAGGCAGACCATCTAATATGCGATTTGGGATTTGAGAAGAAAAATTACCCCTTTAGCCATAGAACCATTTAACCTGTCTGACTGCGCAGCCAGGCAGGCCATAGAACCATAGAACACTTTAACCATCCAAATCATTGTTTATCCCCAAATAAATCCTTAGATTTATAGTACAAAACTAACCTCAAAATGAAACTCATACTGTTTCACCGGAATCTCACCCTATTACAAAAAGCAGGATACATCCTTGGCCCCTTAACAGCATTTGTCATCATCGTGTTTGCACAGCCCGACGCGCAGAACCCGCTTGTGGGCTACACCGCAGGACTTGCCTTGTGGATGGCAATCTGGTGGATTACAGAAGCAGTGCCCCTGCCTGTAACAGCACTGATACCCGTAGCACTGTTCCCCTTGTTCGGCATCATGAACGGAAAAGCAGTATCATCTCTTTACTTCAACCATGTGATTTTCCTTTTCCTTGGCGGTTTCATGGTTGCCATTGCCATGGAGAAATGGAATCTTCACAGGCGCATCGCACTCTTCACGCTGATGATATTCGGGGTAAAACCGGCAAGAATACTCTTTGGGTTCATGGCAGTTACTGCCTTCCTTTCCATGTGGATATCCAACACTGCGACTACCATGATGATGGTACCCATTGCAATGTCGGTCATCCTTAACCTTGAGACTTTCCTTGATGAGAAAGCCGTAAAAAAATATTCGGTCGGACTGCTTCTCGGTATTGCATACAGCTCCAGTATCGGAGGAATAGCCACACTTATCGGAACTCCGCCAAACCCGGCATTCATCCGTATCTTCTCAATATCTTTCCCCAATGCTCCGGAGATAACCTTTGCGCAATGGTTCTTCTTTGCATTCCCCATTTCCGTAGTCTTCCTTTTTATTGCATGGTTTGTGTTGTACATCTTGTTTGGTAGGATAAAGTTTAACCTTAGCAAGGACCACTTCCGCAACAAATATTCTGAACTTGGCAAGATGCGAAAAGAGGAGAAGATTGTCCTTTTCATCTTCATCACACTTGCCGTTCTGTGGCTCACAAGGGCCCCCATAGTTATCAACAACCTTAAAATTCCGGGGTGGTCACAACTGTTCCCCCATCCCGAATATATCAACGACGGTGTTGTTGCCATTGCTGTGGCAATGCTGCTGTTCATCATTCCGGCCAAAGACCAGTGCAGGATACTTAAGTGGGAAGATGCAAAGAAACTTCCCTGGGGAATTGTCCTTCTGTTTGGCGGCGGCTTTGCCCTGGCAGGCGGCTTTAAGGATTCAGGACTGTCGAACTGGGTGGGTCAGCAGCTTTACGGACTGAAAGAGCTGCCACCTGCTGTAACAGTATCATCCATAAGTGCTGTTGTGGCCGGGTTGACCGAACTAACATCCAACACTGCAACATCACAAATGGCCCTTCCCATACTTGCAGCCCTTGGTACATCTATCGGCAAGAACCCGGTGCTACTGATGGTCCCGGCAACACTTGCCAGCTCATTTGCCTTTTTAATGCCTGTGGCCACGCCTCCAAATGCTATCATCTTCGGTACAGGCAAAGTTTCCATCCAAGAAATGTTCAGGGTAGGACTTACTCTGGAGATAATCGGGGTGATAGTCATCACAACTGCCATATTTCTCCTCGGCCCTGTCCTTGGCATCGATGTGTCGCAGTTCCCGGAATGGGCAAAATGAATTTTATACACAAAAAGTCAACCGATGACTTGAAGTCATCGGTTGACTATACCTATACATAATTTGATTTTGCCCCTTTCATTTCTTAACTTTTGAATATGAATTGAGGATTTAGTCATCCGATGACTACCCACTCCTCAAAAAAAACATATTTTTTGTAAGGAATCCTAAACTCTTACGCCAACCACCAAATGGATACAGCATATAACATCAAAACATTGTAATGGAAAAGAGATTGTGTGATAGTTATAGTGACAAATAAAAACATTGAACACCATCAATACCTGTTCTTATCCTTGTTAAAGGAATAGCCGAGAGTCCACTCAAAATAATCGGCTTTTCCTTTATGTGCTTTAATAGTAACAGCAGAAAAAATATTGCTATTGAACCTGTATTTCATTCCAACTCTTTCGTAATACGGGGTTAGCTCCTCATTCCCCTCATGCCTGAACAGATAAACTCCAAAGTCGATAGGAACCGATAGATTTTTGTTCATGACCCATTCGTAAGCCCCCACAACGGCAACTGAGATATAGTTTTTTTTATTACCGGAGATATTGCTGATACCATGTGGTGCCGAGTAAAAAACATCCAATCCGCCACCAAACCTCACCTTATAACTAAACTGTCTAAGATAGTTAAAGCCGTAAGTCATCTTCAGGTAATTTCGCTCATCATCCATATCATAATGCTTACTCCCTGCTGCAACTGAAACATTACAGATGTAGAACGGTATAAATTTCGGGATCTCCTTTTTTTCTTGTAAAATATCTTCTTTATTTAATTTGTATCTTACACCAACGGTAAACGGGATCAAATTTATCCCTGCATTTGGTTTCTTGAAAGAGCCGTTTGAAAAGTGTTTTAGCCCTGTCGTAAAACTCAAGGTAAACTTATCTGTAATTTTATACCCCATTACAAAACCAAAATGGAAATAGCAATTTTTTTCCGACCCTATAAAATAGTTTGTAGGATTAGAAATAGAATCATAGGCATTGAAATTATATGACAGCCCGAAAGCTCCCGTATATGAAAATATCAGCCTTTTATTCCTTTCAAAAGCAAAAGGGATGTCAAAATAAAAATATATCGCATTCGGTTTTCCGATATCTTCATTATGAAATGTGGATGCATAAAACCCCAATCCAAGAGTAGGCCTGCGGTAAATATTGGAGTATACATTGTCAGGATCGGTCATGCGAAATCCTAATCTAAAATCCAGCCCGTTATAATATGAATTGTTGACTATGTCGTCTGCATAAGGTTTCCCATTACTAAGCATAATACCGTTCTCAAACCTTAGATCAAGATACTTCACATACCTTTTTGTTTTTAGTGTATCCTTCTTTTGCCCATAAGCAACAGAAACAAAAGCCAGTAAAAAAACAAAGACATATATTTTATGCATTAAACTCTTTTTATAATTCCCAATAACAACATAAACATAACACAGAATACCGGCAATTGTTCTTTCTTTATTCTATTGTTTTTGGTTAATGTGTGCAGCAAACGGTATAAAAATAAAAAACTCCATTTCAAAAAATTTCTTACTCCGGATATTTGCACTTTCTCCTTACGAAAATATATTCTTGATTACGCAGCAATTTTTCACGAGTCATCACAAAAAAACCGGAATACAGCATGCATGCTATCTCTGTATCCCAGGCCATTTTATCGAAAAACAAAACTATTTTCTACTCCCCTTTTACCAAAACAATTTTAGTGATCATAAGGTTAGGCCCTGTAATTGCATTCGTTTTAAAGATAAGTTTTCCATCGTTGCTATCCTCACGCATCACATGAAACTTTAGCCATTTGCCCTTGCCTGTGTGTTTTCCTAGCTTCACCTTACGTCCTTCGAAATTAACGATCCCTGTCCTGCCGTTGTTGTTCCAGTCGTGAAAATGAACTTACAGGGTGCCAAGCATTCCGTCGGTCACCTTCAAAAGAACTTCCATATTTTTCCCGAACCAGGCCGTTTCGGTGTCATCTTTCCAGACACCTTCGCACTTTACAGTGTAGGTAACATCATCAGCTACCTTAACCTCATCAAGCTCCGGCTTCCATCTCTCACTTTTATTCTTCTCTTTCATATTTCTGCATGCCTCGACATACAGTACTGCCCCCTTGAATTTTTCAGGAACCTTTACTGCTTCGGCAACAGGAATAAATGGCAATTTTTGTTTTAACCAGCCAATGGCAACCCCGGTTTCCGGATCAAAAGAGTCGCTGTTCACATAATTGACAAGACTCTTCTTCAGCTGCCTCGCTACCGGCAGGTCTTCGTTTTTCAAGTCGTAACCGCAAACAAGCAGTTTTCCTTTGCCAACCTTCAATTCAAATATCGACCCAACTTTGTTGTTACGGTGAAAATCATCCACCGTCTGTGCTATCGGTTTGTATGCTACGGGCAAATCATTCAGGATAAATCCTTTGGCATCCTTGCTGATCGTCTCCCACTGCCAGTTGCTGTGGGATGATGTGGGGAATTCATTAAATGCAGGATGTTTGTCCTTAAAAAGCCCAATGCTTGTCTTGCCCTGACCGGGGAAGAATGTAAGTGACCAGTACAATGGGTAAAAACCTGCCTTGACAGAAGACTCTTCCGTTCCCAGATTATTTGCTACAAGAAGAACCTTTTTTCCGTTATCCAACGCTTCAACTGTCTCATCATCCAACTTGTCAGAAATTATCACACCAGCCGGAGTATCTGCTTTCAATCCGGCGGGATAAACCCAGATATCCCAACTATTTCTGAACTGAGTTCCGGTTACCGACAACTCCACATTGAGTTTTTGCGCTTTTGTGATCTTACTAAGGTCCAGTGTTACCTCACCAAGGTCGGTCAGCGAACCGAGCGAAAAAGTATAGTCGCCGAACGTACCGTCCGAGATCACGTTCCCTGATCCGTCAGTGATCTTATACCGACATTCACCGGTTAACGGGTCATTGCCGTTCCATGAGAACTGTGCCTGAGCATTGAATGTCTCGTCATTTGTCCAGACAAACTTCTCAAATCTCAACAACGGAACTCCGGTATTGAAATGCTCACGGAACTTTTCGGGAGTGGTTATCCCTTTGCTGTCCCAGAACGCATCGAGCCACCCGATCAGCGCCTCTCCCTGCCCCTGATAATCCTGCATGCTCAACAGCTGTGCCCCTGCACAACTTTCAGTCCTCAGGAACGATTCGGTTTCATACTTATACATTATCTGGTTCAATGCCCCGGAAGCCATTGCAAAATCAACATCCTGATCACCAATGCCGTTCTTTTCCGCCTGCTCTTTGAACTCCTGCAGGTTCCTTGCCTTCAGCACTCCTGTATATTTTTCAATCTCGCTCCACTTGGGATAAACAGGCCACTGTCCTATCTCGTGCGCAATCACCGGAAAATCCATTTTTGAATACGTCTTTTCAAAATCCCAGTTTGTCCGCGGCCCGTTAAGACCACGTGTACGGCCTTTCCCCTGAATGTAATGCGTGGCAATGTAATCATCCGACGGAGTGATCTTACGTGCCGTTGACACAGCATACAGATGCCTGGGATCTTTCTTCTTCAGATTGGCAATCCACTTGTCCATCACGTCAAAATCGGAGTTGCCAAGCTCATTACCGATACAAAACATCGTGAACGAAGGGTTGTTACCATAAAAATCCACAACACGGTTCATCTCTGCCACAACAAAACTGTCGCGCGGGGCATCGTAACCGAGCCCTTTGGGATGCCCTTTGGTATCCATCTCAGGACGGCCTTTCTTTTTCATGTCCTCGCTCATCCACCAGTCGATCCACATCGACCCCTCGGCCTGAAGATAAATACCGATCCTGTCGGCGGCCTTAAAGGCGGCCTCCGGCGGGCACCACGAATGGAAACGTGCATGGTTCAGCCCGTAGTCCTTGTAAATCTTAAAAATACGTTCCCAGTCTTTCACATCACACGACAGGTAACCGGTAAGCGGGAAATGAACACAATCGAGGTTGCCGCGCAGGAACACCGGCTTTCCGTTAACAAGTATTTTAGTCCCATTATGACTGACTTTGTAAAAACCAAATTCCGTTTCTTCAGTATCACTGTACTTCCCCGAGCGAATACTGCTTTTGAGAGTGTAAACCCTGGGATTGAATTCGCTCCACTTCTCAAGTTTACCACTAACATCCACTGTAACAAGAATCGTATTTTCTCCCTGCTGAAACTTTTTCTCTGTTGTTCCTTCCAAAACAGGTTCAGAACCGTTCATTGGAGAAATGCTCCATGCCAGCTTACCCTTTTTTGACGAAGGGGTCGCAACTACATACTCTATCTTCAGCTTATCTTGCGTGATATCCGGGAAAGTCCTGACACTCTTTACCCTTATCGGATCGTAGGCATTCAGTTCAATCCGCCCGACAATACCGTTCCAGATACTTTGTGTATACTCTCCGTAAGCATGCCCCTTATCACCAATGTTCCATATCATATCGTTGTCCACCTGTACTGTAAGGGTATGTTGGCCAGGTGTCAGTTTGCCAAGATCGTGAACATGCGGTGTCCCGAGCGCATCCTGCCTGTCTGTCTCTTTTCCGTCGATGAAGACCCGCGACGCCCACAGCACGCGTTCGAGAAACAACTCAACGTTTTTATTCTTCCGGTCTTTTGGTATGTCAATTGTTCGAGTGTACCATGCCTTACCTATGTACTTGTATTCGGGCGTTAAGATACCGAAATCGGAACCCTCGGTTTTATACCCATATCCGCGTTGTGCCAACGAACCCGGCAATTCTATCGAACCGCCGGTTTTCAGCGGTCAGGAGCTTTCCTGATCAGTTCATTAGTCTCATCTAGTTTCACCTTCCAGCTCCCCGACAGGTCGATCGTTCGTTGTCCGGCCGCATTGATAATGGCCAGAACAAAAATGAACGTTGTTAAAAAAATTCTCGTTTTCATTTATGGTCGATTTTTAATTGTTTTAATATTTCGGTGCGATGCACTTAATAATTTTCACACCTTGTTTCTACAAATGTTACAGTGCTACACAGCTTCCGATCCTATTGTTATTCTGAATTTACGTTCTTTTTTTGCGCTGATAAATAATTCTTGTGTTTTTTTATCATATGTGCTGAGCACCGATAACATTTGTAGCAATGTACAATTGACAATCGTCAGGTGCAGAGCACCGGAACATCACTTCATCGACAAGACCACCGTTTCACCCGGTTCCATATCTATCTTTATAACATCTCCTTTTTCAATCCTTTTGGCTTCAGTTTTAAACTCATTGTTGTCGAACGGATTCCTGATCTTCACCACTCCTCCTTTTTCTGAGATTACGGATATTTTGGTCACTTTCCCATTTTTCTTTTCTGCCGAGATAAGGAATGCCCCTTCCGTCCTTAGCCTATCAAATGACACATCATCCCAACTTGCCGGAATTGCCGGGAATATCTCAACAACACCGGTATTACTTTGGATCAACATCTCCTGTATGCCCGAGGCAAAAGCAAAGTTGCCTTCAAGTGTGAACGGGCGGTACTTGAATTTTGAGTAACCTCTGTTATGCTGCTCGCCATTTACGTGGAATGAGTTCGACAGGCAAAAATTCTCCGCAAAGATACGAAGGGCCTTGGCCGCTCCTTCTCCGTTCCTGACCTGTGCCTGCAGGTTGCCCAGCCAACTGAACGAATAACCTGTCCAGTAGTCAGAGCCCACCTTCACAAGGTTGTTTACCGATTTTGTCATCAACTCCTGAACATCTTTTCCCTGATCCCATGACAGAATGGTTAAAGGATAGACCGACATCATGTGTGAAAAGTGGCGGTGCGAGAATGTGTATGTCAGGTCGGGAGCTATCATCAAGCCCGTTTTCGGATCAACGGAAAGATCCGGCCATTCGGAAAGTATCTTCTCCCATTTTTTTGCGTCATCTGTTTTTCCCAGTTTTGTGGCGAGCTCTGCTGCTTTGGAGTATGTCCATCTGATAAGTGCAAGATCGAAGTTCGTTGTTTCGCCGAACCATGCATCTTTGCTGTTGTCATGTATCTCAGGACTGGAACTTATCGGCAGCTTACGCTTGCCATCTGCCCTTCTCACTGATAGTTCATCAAGATAAACAGCAACATCTTTCAGCCAGGGATAAGCTCTGTTTTTCAAAAAATCCTTGTCCATGGTATAGCGCCAGTGCAGGTAAAAATGCTGTCCCAGCCATGCAGCAACAGTAGGGCCGAACGAGTACTGTATCCAGCCGCCCATCGGCTCACCTGTAAGAGTGGTTACCCCCGGCACATTCATTCCCGATGTCTCAAAATATTTTTCAGTGTAATTTTTGAATGTGTTACGGTATTTCCACAGCCAGTTTACAAACCCCTCTTCGAGGTCAAGGTGATTGCCGCTGTATGCCGGCCAGTAGCTCAACTGTGTGTTCAGGTCGTGGTGGAAGTCGCCTTTCCATGGCGGCAGTTTGCCGTTGTCGGCTGTCCACACAGCCTGCAAAGAGATGGGCGGTGTGTTGTTCCTTGCCGCGCAGCCAAACTTATACTGCTCAAGATACCACTGGCGTTCGAGTACAGAGTCGGGTAACGAAACCGATGATTTAGCCCAGAAGCTGTCCCACCAGTTTTTGTTTTCCGCAAATGCCTTTTTAAAGCCCATGGGGATATGTTTTTTTACAACCTCTGTTGCTCTGGCTGTTTTCGGCCACTTGGGGTATTCGGAAGATATGCTCCAGCACCCTTCAACAGTATCACCTTTTTTCTCCCAGGAAATGTAGACCATATACTTAAATCCGCCCCAGCCCTCCTGTTCGTATGTTACTTCATTTTTACCTTTGGTAACTTTTCCCGTAGGATACCTCAGACGTCGCAAGTCGGCGCCCGAATGTGCATTAACATCCTCTTTCTCCGTTCCCGAATTGTAAACAGGAGGTACAAGAACCGGCAGAAGGTCATCTTTCACGTTTTCGAAACGGAACCAGCCGACCGGCTCAACGGCATCCACAAAGGCATACATCTTTTCGCCTCCCGGCCACCTGACCTCAAAAAGGGCATCCTTGATCGACAGATGGACATAGTTCGCCCTGCCCCACTTTTTCACATTGAACTCAATGGCCGCCCCGGGAATCTTCGATGGTGCCGGCGAAGCATCGTAAGGATGGTCGAACATTTTCTGTACTTTGTCGTAAGTATTGTTTTTCCAGTTTTCGTAAACCCATTTATACCTGTACTGGGGGCCGTCAAGGTTATGCATGGGGCGCAGGTCCCACAGGTCGGCCCTGTCGAGCGAGAAGCGCAGGTTGTCTCCTTTTTGCCATATCAGGGTTCCGAGCATTCCATTGCCCTGGGGTATTGCCTCATCCCAGCGTGATGCAAGGGTGTTGAACTGTAAATCGTGTCCCGAAGGCACTGACTTTACTACTTCTCCTTGTTTGCAGGAGATGAAAAATGACAGTAGTGTGATGATGATAAAAGTGTGTTTCATGGTTGATGGTTTTATTAATATAATCATCTTTTCTCTCCCCCTCAGGGGGAGTTGGAGGGGGCTCTATATCAAATCAAGGTGAACCCTCGCTCCCTGATGCCAGAGGTTGGAATCAAGAACCTTATGTAGCTCTTCTTTGGCTTTACCGGTTTCTCCGAGCCCGAGATATCCCAGCCCTATCAGGTATCGACATTCCGTTTCATGTCTTTTTTGCATATCTTCCTCGAAGATCAGAAGGTCGGGGAGGGAAACAGCAAAGAAATCCATCTTGAACGGTATGCTCAACTGTTCAAGCCCAAAATCGAGGAGTTCCTTAAACTTATTTTCCGCCTCTTTTGTTTTTCCGAGTTTTTTTAACGCCAGTCCCTGATAGAATATCTTATCCGGATGCTGATCGTTGTAATACATTGATATGGCCGGTTTCATTGAGCCAGACGCTGCTTTTTGCCACTCCTGCTCCGCTTTTTCTTCTTCTTCAAGCAATGCCAGGGCAACACCTTTCCAGTATTGGATATCATTCTCCAATGCCCCGTAAAGCTTGCCTTCGCCCAGATTATGCGGATAACTTGCCGTAGCATCCAGATGCTCAAGTGCCGAGCGGTAATCACCATTCCGGATATCTTTCTTTGCCAGTTGTAGGTGGCTGTAAAGAAACTGTCCCGTAACTTTACCTTCACCGCCTTCCCACGGATGGAATTTACGGCTCATCAACAACTCCAATGCCTTATCTTCCTCGCCTTTCAGGATCAAAAGGGTGAGACGTTCAAGGTAAAGATCGTCCCGTTGCATAACGAGTTCAAGATGTTTCTCAAGATTTTCAAGACGGAACTCTACCGGGCGGTTCAGTTTTTTGCAAAGCTGATCAAGCTCCATGAAAACCCTTGCATCAGAGGTGTCGAGAGAGAATGCCTTTTCAAGCGCCTTCAACGCCTTTTCCGGCTTGTTCTGCTTGTTGAAGTATGCCAATGCGAGGTTCCTGTGGGCTGTAGGAAACGAATCATCCAGAGAAACGGACTTCTCCCAGTTATCTATTGCCTCCGCATACTGCCTGTTGCCGTACCAGTAGTTGCCAAGATAGTAGGGCGCCTTAGGGTCTGCCGGATTTATGCCGATAGCAGTTTTTAGTGCCAGCATCTCCTCAGTCCTGTTCGGGAAACAGTAATCGGAAGGCATCTGTGATCCTTTTTCAAAATACTCTTTTGCCTTGATCTCATCTCCTTTCAACG
>JALVJU010000638.1 GCA_027034005.1 Marinilabiliaceae bacterium | reverse complement strand
ATGCAGGTTGCTGCCATGAACCCTGTTGCTGTTTCACGCGACACCGTTCCTGCCGAAGTCAAGGAGAAAGAACTTGAGATCGGTAAAGAGATGGCACGTAACGAAGGCAAGCCTGAAGCTATGCTTGACAAGATCGCTCAGGGTCGTTTGAACAAATTCTTCAAGGAAAATGTACTTCTTGAGCAGGCATTTGTTAAAGATAACAAGGTTACCATCGACAAATACCTTAAAGGTGTAGACAAAGACCTTACTGTTACTGAATTTATTCGTTTTTCATTGAATAGCTAAGGTTATTTTACATATTTTGAAAAAAGGGGACGATTAGTCCCCTTTTTTATTTTATAAAATTTATTTTTGAAATAATTTTTTACCATCATGAAATACAAAAGAATACTTTTAAAACTCAGCGGCGAATCCCTTATGGGAGAACAAGGTTACGGTATCGACCCCAAACGTCTTAACGACTATGCGGAACAGATAAAGGAGATAACAAAGATGGGCGTTCAGACCGGGATTGTGATAGGTGGCGGCAACATCTTCCGTGGCCTGAGTGGTGCTTCCAAAGGTTTCGACCGTTACAAAGGCGATCAGATGGGAATGCTTGCTACCGTGATAAACGGACTGGCACTTAGTTCTGCGCTGGAAAGCATCGGTGTGAAAGCAAGGGTATTGACTGCCATTAGAATGGAACCCGTAGGAGAATTTTACTCAAAGCCCAAAGCCATCGAAGCTTTGGAGAACGGAGAGGTGGTAATTCTCTCTGCCGGAACAGGAAACCCCTATTTCACTACTGATACAGGCTCTTCCTTGCGCGCCATCGAGATAGAGGCAGATGCGATGCTCAAGGGCACCCGCGTTGACGGTGTTTACACTGCTGACCCCGAAAAATATCCCAATGCCATTAAGTTCGATGAGATAACATACGATGAGATATACAACCGCGGGCTGAAAGTGATGGACCTTACTGCCACCACGATGTGCAAGGAGAATAACATGCCGATAGTGGTTTTTGATATGGATACCTATGGTAACCTTAAAAAGGTTGTTTCAGGGGAAAATATAGGAACTGTGGTAAAAGTTTAAATACCAACAAGCAAGTCGCATGTAGTCATCCGATGACATAGAGTCATCGGATGACTATCCCATCAGCAGCTTTTAATTGTAGTTTGTGATGAAGGACCTAAAATATACCGTGATCAAAAGCAAGGAGCAATATGACGAATATTGCTGGATATTAGAGGGATTAACAGAAAAAGCAACTCCCTTACTTAATGATGAGATAGAGCTGTTGACATTGCTGATCGAAAAATGGGATGAAGACAACTCTTTTATCAATGTAACAGAAGATCCTGTAAAGCTCCTTAAGGCGTTAATGAACGAGCATAACCTGAAAGCAAAAGACCTGACAGAGATTTTAGGTCTTTCTAAAAGCACTATTTCCAAGATACTAAATTATCAAAAAGGAATGTCAAAAGAGACGATACGGAAACTTGCATCATATTTCAGAGTGTCGCAGGACATATTCAATCGTCCTTACGGCCTTGTTGCAGAACCTGAAGCAAAATATAAGAGCACAAAAAAGAGTGATAAATTTTCATAATCAACAATTTGCCTTAATTCGATAGGGCCAAAAAATTATTTTTATGACTAAAAAGAAAAATGTTTTCACAAAATTTCCAAAGGTATTCTGGGTGGCAAACACAATGGAGCTGTTCGAGCGTTGGGCATGGTACGGGATGTTCGCAGTTCTGGCGCTTTACCTGACCGGCTCCACCGATGAAGGTGCACTGGGTTTCACACAATCCCAAAAAGGTAACATCATGGGGCCTGTCACGGCAATACTTTATCTGCTGCCGTTGATCACAGGAGCTCTTGCCGACCGTTTGGGATATAAAAAAGTTTTGATAACAGCATACATAATTTTGTCCTCAGGATATTTTTTTATGGGGTCAATCCATTCAGACTTTTTATATCCTGTTTCTATTTTTAACGACAGGATACATTTTGATTTATATTTATCTACATATGTACTAGTTTATTTTGCCTTTCTTTGGGTAGCGCTGGGAGCTGCGCTTTTTAAGCCTATCATCTCGGCAACTGTGGCAAAAACAACAACGGATGAAACATCGTCCATCGGCTTCGGGATATTTTATATGATAGTAAATATTGGTGGGTTCTTTGGACCGCTTTTTTCCTCCAAGCTGAGGGATGCTTACGGATGGAAAATTGTCTTTATCATGGCAACAACTGCTATCATCGTCAATCTGATACTTGTCCTGCTTTTCTACAAGGAACCTGACAGGAAAAAGACTCAGGACACATTGAGCCAGACCATCATAAAATCCTTAAAAAATATCTGGGAAGCATTGAAAGATCTCAGGCTTGTTCTTTTCCTAATTATCATGGTTGGTTTCTGGACAATGTTCAACCAGTTGTTCTACACTTTGCCCAACTTTATCGATCAGTGGGTAAACACTCACATCATTTATGAGTGGCTCGAAGGCATTTCCCCGTCACTGGCCTCGGCAATTGGAACAAGCAAAGGAACCATTGCACCTGAAATGATGGTGAACCTCGATGCCGGCGCCATCATACTTTTCCAGGTGCTGATATCGACCATAGTAATGAAAATGAAACCTCTTAACACTATCATGTCTGGTATCATTGTCAACGCCATTGGTATCGGGCTTGCATTTGGAACAGGAAACGGATTTTATGTGATAGTGGGTATCTTTGTTTTTGCCATTGGTGAGATGTCAAGTTCACCGAAATTTACCGAATACATCGGCCGCATAGCACCTAAAAACAAGGAAGCTCTTTACATGGGAACTTCATTCCTCCCTGTTGCCGCAGGTAACCTGATCGCAGGATGGCTCTCGGGAGAGTTTTACGAGAAGTGGTCGGACAAGATCACAATACTGCAGAAAGAAGTTGCGAAAAGAGGCCTTGACATTCCCCAAATCGGAGATATAACCCAGAATGAATATGTGAAACGGGCAGGCGAAATGATGGGCATGGACGACCATCAGCTCACTCAGTATCTGTGGCACAACTATCATCCGTCAAAGATATGGATGGTATTCAGTGCCATAGGTGTTGTTACCGTTATCGCACTCTTTTTGTACGATAAGTTCCTTTTGAAAACACATAACGAGGAATAAACATTAGTTTTTTTTAGGTTCTTAGGTTCATTGTTTTGACCTAAGAACCTAAAACCGCCAACAGAAAAACCTGAACATGCCAGGCCGATATCTTAATTTTAGTCCGGGGTTTAAACTGCTGCTTTTATCTTTGGTAATGCTGGCAGGCGTGGTTGTGGTATCTCTTATCACCGGACTTTTAGGATGGTATCTCTTTGGCAATTTACAGTTTGATCCCTCTTTGCTGCTGGAACACACAAGGTTGTTAAAGTTGATTCAGTCTGTTCAGACTATTGTGATCTTCATCATCCCTTCAATTATCGCAGCCCGCCTTTTCTGGCCGGAATCATTTTATGGCCTGGTCTCAGGTAACGGGGTAAGCCTGAAACTTCTTCTTTCTGCGGTCGTGACAATGGCGTTAAGCCAGTACTTTATCGGATGGACCGGAACAGTGAACAGTCACATTGCCCTGCCTGACAGCTGGGTTGTCGTATCAGAATGGATAGAAAAGACAGAACAGGAAGCATTGAACATTACGAATGCTTTGACCGGTTACAACTC
The DNA here is from genome assembly GCA_027034005.1 of Marinilabiliaceae bacterium. Taxonomy (GTDB): domain Bacteria; phylum Bacteroidota; class Bacteroidia; order Bacteroidales; family Marinilabiliaceae; genus JAADEM01. The sequence goes on along the minus strand of JALVJU010000638.1, from coordinate 3,470 downwards.
GTTAACCGGTTTTTACATTGATGTAATCCTGATAGCTTTACTGCCCGCCATTGGTGAAGAGTGGCTGTTCAGGGGGCATATGCAGAGGTATTTCTCCGACTGGTTCAGAAATCCACATGTTGCGATTTTTATTACTGCGATTATTTTTTCGGCAATGCACCTTCAATTTATGACATTCCTTCCACGCTTTTTCCTGGGAATGATCCTAGGGTATCTGTTTTATATCAGTGGGAACCTGTGGTATTCAGTGGCAGGTCATTTTACAAACAACTTTTTTGCTTTGTGGGCAATGAAAGGACGGGATGTTTCTTCTTTAGAGGATTCTATCCCCGACATTCATTTTTCTGCCGGAGTGGTTGTCAGCGCCCTGTCAGTAGTTGCCATGCTTTTTATCATCAGCAGGGTAAAGCATGCAGAAACCTTAAGCCGGTAGTCATTTTTTATTCATCTTTCCCTGACACTCCTTGCAAATGCCATAGATGTACAATGAATGATGTGATACCTTAAATGAGTGGAACTTACCTGAATTATTAAGAACAGACTGGATGCCAGGATCACAAAATTCGGTAACCTTACCGCAACTGGTACAGATAAGATGGTCGTGCTGCTTTGATTCAAAGGACTTCTCGAATTGCGCAATATTCTTCCCGAACTGATGTTTTATCACCAGCTTGCAGTCAAGCAGAAGATCAATGGTATTGTACAAGGTAGCCCGGCTCACCCTGTAGTTCTTGTTCTTCATGAAAATGTAAAGGGACTCGATATCAAAATGCCCGTCACGGGAGTATATCTCATCAAGGATAGCGTATCTCTCCGGGGTTTTCCTGTGTCCGTTGCGCTGGAGATATTCAGTGAATATCTGCTTTACGGTCTCTTTTGTCTTCGCCTTATCCATATCTGGTCTCATTAAAAATAAAACCAAATGTAACTAATTTTTATTTAATCTAAAATAGCCTTGAGAAATCAATGTCGTTTCTCGTTCTGACGCTCCTGTCGTGTAACCGTATGAATGCCTTTTATCTTCATTAATTTCAGGATAAGATTGTTAAGGTCTTTGGTGTGATGGATGTAAAGATGTATCACTCCCTCGAAGATGCCGTCGTGGCTTTCGATATGAATAGAACGCATGTTCACGTTCTGGTCGTCAGATATCACTTTGGTAAGTTTGCTGACAATACCAAGGCTATCGATGCCGGTGATCTTGATAACGGCGATGTATGAAAGTATTTTCTGTGACTCCCACTGGGCAGGGATGATCCTGTCCCCGTGGCTTGACATCAGCTTTATGGCCACCTTGCAGTTCCTGTTGTGCAGTATCAGTTTGTCATCGTCATCCTGATAAGCGATAACATCGTCACCCGGTATGGGATGGCAGCAGTTAGCCACGGTGTAGTTGAACTGCTCTTTGTCGTCAGTAAGTAAAAGAGGTTTCTTTTTATCGACTTTAGGCTTTTCATCACTTTTGTTTCCAAACCCGAAAGAGAGTTTCCAGTAACGCACCCATTTGTTGTACGGTTTGTCGCTCAAAACCTTTGAAGCATCTTTCAGATCGATGAGACCTTTTCCTATCTTAAAATACAATTCATCCTTGTTCTTTGCATTGTAATGTGTCTGAAGTTTTCTGAGTATCTTTGAATTGATCGAAAGTTTTTTTTCTGTCAGATGCTTCTCCAGGATCTTTTCGCCTTTGTTGATAAATATCTTCCTCTCTTTCCTGAAAGCCTGTTTGATCCGGGACTTTGCCTTTGCCGTAGTAACAAAATCGAACCATTCCCATTTAGGAATTTGTTTTTTTGATGTGAGTATCTCAACCTGATCACCACTTTTGAGCTTGTAGCTAAGAGGTACCAGCTTGTAGTTGACCTTTGCCCCGATGCATCGGTACCCAAGATCGGTATGAATCTCAAAAGCCATATCAAGGGCTGTTGCCCCGTTAGGCATGATAATTTTATCTCCTTTTGGAGTGAATACAACTATCTCGGAAGCGAACAGATTCAACTTAAAATCATCAAGAAACTCAAGGGAATCGTCATCCGGGTTCTCAAGAAGTTCACGAATGCGTTTCAGCCAATTGTCTATCTCCGACTCCTGATCACTGTTCTCCTTGTACTTCCAGTGTGCAGCAAATCCCTTTTCCGCTATCTCATCCATCCGCTCACTCCGGATCTGAACCTCAACCCAGTTGCCGTAAGAGCTCATAAATGTTGCATGAAGAGCTTCATATCCGTTAGCCTTGGGAACCGATATCCAGTCACGCAAACGATCAGGTTTGGGTTTGTAAATGTCGGTAATCATGGAATAAATGGTCCAGCATTGTGTTTTCTCCGACATCCCTGGTAGCGGTTTGAAAACTATCCTGATAGCAAGAACATCATATATTTCTTCGAACGGCAGGTCTTTCTTCTGCATCTTGTTCCAGATGGAATAAATTGATTTAGGCCTTCCCTTGATCTCAAATTCATATCCCGCTTCTTTCAGTTTCTCGTTTATGGGAGCTGAAAACTCATTGATCCTGCTCAACTGCCTGAGAGAACTCTCAACAATCTTTTTGCTAATCTCCTCATAAACATTCGGATGTTCATACTTCAGGCTCAGATCCTCAAGTTCTGTTTTTATGGCATATAGCCCGAGCCTGTGAGCAAGTGGTGCATATATGTAAAGTGTCTCCCCTGCTATTTTCAGCCGTTTATTCTCGGGCATTGAATCGAGGGTACGCATGTTGTGCAGGCGGTCGGCAAGTTTAATAAGGATGACCCTCACGTCTTCCACCATGGAAAGGAGCAGCTTCCGAAAATTTTCCGCCTGTTTTGACTCTGTGTTGTCAAAAAAGACCTCCAGTTTGGTAAGGCCGTCAACAATGGAGGCTATCTTGGGCCCGAACATTGTGCTGATATCCTCAACAGTGTAATCGGTATCTTCGACAACATCGTGCAAAAGAGCAGCTACAACGCCTTTTGTCCCCAACCCTATCTCCTCGGCAACAATATGTGCTACGGCCAGAGGATGAAAAATGTAGGGCTCACCCGATTTCCTACGAATGCCCTTATGTGCCCTGTCTGCAAGTTTGAACGCCTTGATGATAAGCTTCTTGTTTATCTCTGCAAGGCATTTCGGACAGGCATTTATCAGCTCGTTGAGTTGCAACTGTATCTCTTCCTGCTCTTCCTTTGTATAAAACTCCTCCATTAGAATGTCTTCTTTCACTTCGAAAATAGTGATTTCTTTGATATTTAACAATTAAGGGCAAGAATGGTTACGGGTGATGTAACATTTCTAAAAGTCAAACTTCGGATCTGACGAAACAGACTGCCTGGCCTCATTAAAACCGGTTATCAGGTCATTCATAATTTCCGATACCGGTTTAATTGTTTTTATCAAAGAGGCTGCCTGGCCTATTTCAAGCTCTCCTTCTTTCAGATCCCCTTCAAAAATGCCTTTTTTCGCACGCCCTTTGCCGAGTATCTTCAACA